>JAAWBT010000002.1 GCA_022792835.1 Lachnospiraceae bacterium
ATTGATGGCAGTCATGACACTTTTGGCTTCACTTTTGGCAGGGTGCGGCCAGAGTAATAGAGATGCGGAAAGTGCAAGGGACACCATATCCATCGGAGAGGAGAGGACGGAAACACAAAGACCGGAAAGCAATGCCGGAACAGGCGATGAAAGTGGAAGTGCACAGCTGGAAGTCCGGTTCGGGGATAACGGGGAGGCTTTTCTGATGACGCTTCTGGACAATGAAACCGCAACAGCCATTGCAGGATATGTAGGAACTTCAGATTGGAGGCTTCCGATCTATGAGCGGGATGCAGATGCGGACTACAGCGTGCTGCAGTATTATGACATCCCCAGCAGGTATGAGATCCCTTCCAATTCAGAAACGGTGACAGAAGCAAAGGCGGGAGATGTATTTTATTCTGATCCAAACCGCATCGTATTATTTTACCATGATGCAGAGATTTCGGCAGAATATACAAAGATTGGCACATTTGAGGCAACAGAAGAGTTTATGACGGCAGTGGAAGAAAACCCGGTACTGGAAGGATGGGGAAACAAGATTATCCAGATTTCACATCTGTAAATGAAAAGCAGAGAGGAACATTTGACAGGTGAAAGGTTGTTGTTTCAGGCAGACAGCATTGATGAGCTGATCATTGAAAAAGACAGGTAGATCCGGCAAAAACGAGGATTATTGATAGAAGAGAACGGAAGGAGGCAGTATGAGCCTGCTTTTGAAAGGAATTTTAATTGGGCTGCTCTTTGGCGTGCCGGTAGGGGCTGTGGGAGCCATGACTGTGCAGAGAACCTGGGAGCATGGCATAAGGGAAGGACTCCTTACTGGAATGGGTTCTTCTGCGGCAGACTGTATTTATGCAGGAATCGGGGCCTTTGGCCTGACCATGGTTTCGGAGTTCCTTCTGGAGTATCAGACGGTAATTCATCTGGCAGGCAGTGCAATCATGCTGTATTTGGGAATCTGCTTATTTTTCCCCCAAAAAGAACTGACAGAAGTTCCGGCAGTGTCGGGAAGATGGAAGATGTTTCTGACATCATTTGCAGTAGGGATCACAAATCCAGCGGCCATATTGACGTTCCTGTTTGCATTTTCCTGGTTTGGAATTACCGGGGGAAGTGCCTCAGAGGATGGATGGCTTTTAGTTGCCGGAGTGTTTATCGGGACTTACCTCTGGTGGGGAGCGCTCTGTGCGGCTGTTGCCCTGGCTAAAAGTAAGAAAAAGACAGGAAATATCCAGAAGATGAACCGGATTTTTGGCGCTGTTTTAAGCTTGTTTGGAGTGATCGTTTTTATGCGGGCAATTTTGGTATGAGTCAAGGATAAATCCAGGAGGGAATTATGGTAAGCGAACGAGTATGGAATATAATAACAGATTCTTTTGGAAAGATTCTTCTTCCCGGCCTGATAAGATCCATTCCATTGGCTGCAGTGTCCTTTATCCTGGCTGTTTTGATTGCTGTTTCTATGGCACTGATACAATTTGCCAATGTGAGAGGGGCCAAACAGCTTGTACGGTTTTACATATGGATTTTCCGGGGGACGCCCTTACTGGTTCAGCTATATGTGGTATTTTATGGCTTACCAGGAATTGGCATTCTGATAGAGCCGTTTCCGGCAGCTATACTGGTATTTGCACTAAACGAAGGGGCATACAGTGCAGAGACGATCCGGGCGGCCCTTGAGGCGGTTCCTCTGGGGCAGCTGGAGGCTGGATACTGCGCTGGTATGACTTATATGCAGACCATGCGCCGGATTGTTCTGCCCCAGGCGCTGCGGACAGCCTTTCCGTCTTTGTCAAATTCCCTGATTGCCATGGTGAAAAACACGTCCCTTGCAGCCAATATTACAGTAGCGGAAATGTTTATGGTAACACAGCGGATTGTTGCAAGAACCTATGAGGCGCTGGCGCTTTATATAGAAGTTGCTTTCATGTACCTGTTGTTTTCCACAGCGCTGACGTTGCTGCAGCGGTTTGGGGAGAAGAAGTTAAACGTACATAGTTATCAGGGGGTGTGAGCCATGCTGGAGATCTGCAATCTCCGAAAGTCATTTGGAAATCTGGAAATATTGAAGGGCGTTGACCTAAAAGTAGAGAAAGGAGATGTGGCGGCAATCCTTGGTCCAAGTGGTTCGGGAAAAACAACGCTTTTGCGCTGTATCAACTTTTTGGAAAAGGCCGATCAAGGACGGATGGTTTTTGGACAGGAAGAATTTAACTTTGGCAGGATATCCAAAAAAGAGGTGGCCCGGGTAAGAAGAAAGACGGCTTTTGTTTTTCAGAATTATAATCTTTTCGGGAATAAAACGGCATTACAAAATGTGACAGAAGGGCTGATCATTGCACGGAAAATACCAAAAACGGAGGCTGTGGAGATCGGAAAACGCGCCCTTGCAAAAGTGGGTATGTCAGACCGATGCGGTTTCTATCCCAGCCAGCTTTCCGGCGGACAAAAACAACGGGTGGCTATTGCAAGGGCAATTGCTACAGAGCCGGAAATCATTTATTTTGATGAACCGACTTCTGCCTTAGACCCGCGGCTGACAGGAGAAGTGCTTGCCGTTATGCGTCAACTGGCGGACGAAGGAATGACCATGCTGGTTGTAACTCACGAAATGAACTTTGCCAGGACAGTTTCCAATAAGGTGATTTTCATGGAGGATGGGATTGTAAAAGAGACGGGGAGCGCCAAATGTTTTTTTAAAAATCCCCATGAGGAAACAAGCCGGAAGTTTCTGCAAATGACAGAAGGAGTTTCTATGGTTTAGGTTCATATAAATAACAAGTATTTATGGCATGTATGGGAATAGAACAAGGAGAGAATGGCAATGAAAAAAATTTACAGGGTTGTAATTGGAGTGATGTGTATTTTGCTCAGTATACAGGTTCTTGCCGGCTGCGCCCAGAGGAACGGTCGGGAAGCGGCAGACGGGGATCTCCTTTCTTTGATACAGGAACGAGGTGAGCTTATTGTGGCCATGGAAGGCACTTGGGCTCCATGGACTTATCACGATGAAAGTGGCAGCTTGGCAGGCTATGATGTAGAAGTTGCACAGTTGATAGCCGAGAAGCTTGGGGTACGAGCCACATTTGTGGAAGGGGAGTGGGATGGTCTTTTGGCTGGAATGGATGCCGGGCGCTATGATATCCTGGTCAACGGAGTGGATATTACAAAAGAACGGCAGGAAAAATATGATTTTACCGTTCCCTATGCCTATAACCATACGGTTATCATCGTCAATGGAGACAATGAGGACATCCATTCTCTGGAGGATTTGGCGGGCAGACGCACAGCTAATACGATTTCCGGGATATTTGCGGAGACGGCTGAAAGATACGGGGCCAAAGTGACGGGAGTGACAGCCTTAAACCAAAGCTTTGAGCTGCTTGCCAATGGGCGGGTGGATGCAACACTGAATGATGAGGTTACTTATCAAAATTATGTGGATGCCAACCCGGAAGCAGACGTAAAAATTGCGGCCCGGACAGAAGACGTGTCCCAGATTGCCATTCCCATGCGGAAAGGGGAAGAGACAGAAAGCCTGCGGGAAGCAGTGAACAAGGCGTTGGAGGAACTCCGTATTTCCGGACAGCTTGGGGAACTTTCTGAAAAATATTTTGGAATGGATATCTCCAAAGTGGAAAATGAAAAGGAAGCGGATTCCAGTGCTGATGAGCTCGAATTGATACAGGAAACAGAAAGGGAGGAGGATATGGTGAGGAAAATGAATGTGCAGATTGGCAATGCGGTATTTACGGCGACATTAGAAAAAAATGATGCAGTATCCGCTTTTGTGGAAATGCTGCAGGAAAATCCAGTGGTACTAAAGATGAACGATTATTCTGGCTTTGAAAAAGTAGGTTCTCTGGGAAAGAGCCTGCCTGCCAGCAACAGTCAGACAACAACCAATGCCGGAGATATCGTCTTATATAACGAGAATCAGATTGTCATTTTTTACGGCTCCAATTCCTGGAGTTATACAAGGCTGGGCCACATTGATGATTTGACTGGTTGGGAAGAAGCTCTTGGAAGCGGCGACGTGACTGTGACCTTCTCTTTGGAGTAAATATGATAAAAAGTTTGGAGGTGCAATATGCTTTATGATTTTGATAAACCTGTGAACAGAAGGAATACCCATTCCATGAAATGGGAGGTGGCAGAGCAGGAGCTGCCCATGTGGGTGGCAGATATGGATTTTAAGACAGCCCCGGAAATTCAGGAGGCGATTATGGAACGGGCAGCCCATGGTGTATTTGGCTATTCTGTTGTGCCAAAAGAATGGTATCAGGCGTACACAGGCTGGTGGAAGAGACGCCATAGTTTTTCCATGGAAAAGGGCTGGCTGGTTTTCTGTACGGGAGTGGTTCCTGCTATTTCCAGCATGGTGCGGAAACTGACAACAGCAGGAGAAAATGTGCTGGTTCAGACACCGGTTTATAATATTTTTTTCCATTCTATTGTGAATAACGGAAGGAATATTGTGGAAAGCCCGCTGAGGTATGATGGGAATGCCTATCAGATGGATTTTGAGGATTTGGAACGTAAACTTTCGGATCCTCAGACTACGCTGATGATTTTATGCAATCCCCATAACCCGGTTGGGAGAATTTGGAGCAGGGAGGAGCTTATGCAGGTTGGCAAGTTATGCAGGAAATATCATGTGACTGTGATTTCAGATGAGATTCACTGTGACCTGACTAACCCCGGCCAGGGATATATTCCTTTTGTCTCTGTTTCAGCAGACTGCAGAAAGCACAGCATTACCTGTATAGCACCTACAAAGGCATTTAATCTGGCGGGTATCCAGACAGCCGCAGTATGTGTTCCAGATTCAAATTTGCGGCACAAAGTCTGGCGTGGCTTGAATACGGATGAGGTGGCAGAGCCGAATTCCTTTGCGGTGGAGGCGGCCATCGCAGCTTTTACCAAAGGGGAGACTTGGCTTAATGCTTTGAGAAACTATATCCAGGAAAACAGAAGATTTGCAGAGGATTTGTTACAAAAAGAGGCTCCACATATCAAGCCGGTTTCTTCGCAGGCTACTTACCTTATGTGGTTAGACTGTAAAAAAATGCAGGGATGTGCGACAGAATTTACCCAATATTTAAGGAAACATGCGGGGTTGTACCTGTCAGAAGGGAGGCAGTATGGAGAAGGTGGAAGTTCCTTTATAAGAATGAATATCGCCTGCCCCCGCAGTCAGTTGGAGGAAGGACTGAAGCGTTTTGTGGAAGGAAGCAGAGACTATGAAAAATGGACACTTGACATGTGCTGATACTGTTTATAGACATAAGACCCGCGATAAGATCAGAGCAGATATGCAAAAACGGAAGAGTTACATATTATAATAAAAACCAGTTATAGCATAAAGGAAGAATGAAAGATGAAACGATGCGTTCCGCTGGAACCTGCTGCAGAAGCTGTCTGCAATCAAAGCTCTGTGCCTCCGCTGATCTTTCAGAGGCCGCCAGAGCAGGGCAGGAGGGCATTAGAGGAAATGCAGAATATGCCCGTATATAAATATCCCGCCGATATATCCTCAGTTCGTGTCAATACTGGGATGTGGGGGAGTGTTCCGGTATATTTTATTACGCCCAGGGATGAAAAAATCAGAAACATTATATTCTATATCCATGGCGCAGGCTGGGTGTTTGG
>JAAWBT010000033.1 GCA_022792835.1 Lachnospiraceae bacterium
AGTATACTGGATTTTTCTGGTGAATACAAACAATTCTTTCATAAAGTGAAAAGACAAAAATAAAAGAGAATGGACGTGGATCCCATTCTCCTTTTTTCATAGAATGTCAAATTCTACGAAAGATTCGAGTCTTCTTTCTCCTCTCTCAATTTAACATGATAACAAAAAATATGTCAACTACTTTTAAAAAATATGCCTGAATAACAGTGGCACATAAAAAACTGCATGATACATACAAACTATATCGGCAAGTTTTCAGGATTCATAATAAGAGAGAGGGCATATTGGGAATGGATATCCCATCCAATAGCCGTCAAAATTCTGGTCAGAAAGGAACTGGCTATAGCTAGAGACAGGTATGAAACTTTAAGGGTTCCAAAGCACAGGTAAGATAGAAATGAAAATCTTTTTCTAATTTGTTTGCAGTCAAATAAATGGTCAGTGCGTCCGAAAAGTACCAGAAAATAAAGAAAAAATTAGAGATTTTCGTAGAATTTGACATTCTATGAAAAAAGGAGAATGGGATCCACGTCCATTCTCTTTTATTTTTGTCTTTTCACTTTATGAAAGAATTGTTTGTATTCACCAGAAAAATCCAGTATACTGGAGAAAAGAAAGGTGTAAACAAAAAAAACTGGTTCGTCCAGATTCAGAAAGGTGATTTTATTCATGAGACAATTAAACTGGGGAATTTTAGGATTGGGCAATATTGCCCACGAATTTGCCGACAATATGGTAAAACTCCATCCCATCTATGCCGCGGCATCAAGAAGCCTGGATTCGGCACTGGCCTTTCAGAAAGAATATGGTGTAAAAAAGGCTTATGGCTCTTACGAGGAGCTTCTCTGTGACCCGAAGGTGGACATCGTTTATATCGCCACCGTAAACAGTCAGCATTACAGCTGCATCATGGCCTGTCTGGAACATAACAAGCATATTCTATGTGAAAAAGCGATCTGGGGAAATTATGAGGAAATGAAAATTGCCTGTGGTTTGGCAAAAGAAAAAGGCCTTCTGCTTTGTGAGGGAATGACCATTTTCCACATGCCCATTTTCAAGGAGATCAAACGAATGATCGCCGACGGGGACCTGGGTGCCATTAAGTTTGTGGAGGCGGAGCTTGGAAGTCTGAAAGAGGATGACCCTGCCAACCGGTTTTTCAATCCGGATCTGGGCGGCGGCTCCATGCTGGATATCGGTACCTATGGGCTTTCTTTTGTCACTTATTTTCTCTCTGGCCAAATTACAGATATGAACCATCTCATGAGCCCCTATCCCACAGGCGTGGACGAGACCTGGAGCATCGCTTTAAAGACGGATACCAATGAGATCGGAAGCGTCAATTTAACCTTCCGGGCGAAGCTTCCCAAGCGGGGCATCATCGCCGGGGAAAAAGCTTACATCATCGTCATGAATTATGTGCGGGCCGAAAAGGCTGTCCTGGTCTATCCGGACGGTTCGGAGGAAACGCTAAAGATCGGCGAGACTGCGAAAGCTCTCCAGTATGAGATCCAGGACATCGAGGCCGCCGTTTTAACTGGAGACCATTCCCTGGCTTTTGTAGATCACACCATGAAGGTGGTAAACCTAATGGATCAACTGCTTACTGCAGAGGGCCGGCAGTAAGAGAAAGTCAACCCCACCGGGTCTGGCCGGTGGGGTTGATATGCAAGAGGCTCATTAAAAAATCTTTCCTGTCTGGAATCATCCTCTGCGAATGTTGATCAGGCGGAATATGTCATCATACAGCTTCCCTGAATCGTCCAGATCAATCATCAGCCATCTCTGCCCGTTTCCTTCTTTTGTCCGCTCATAGACCTCCTGAAGCCTGTCTGCACAGTCTGGCAATATCGCTTGAACGGCTTCCTTTTCCTTTCTCCCTACGACAATCATAACTGTAAAATATCCTTCCCGCAGATATATTGTACATAAAGTTTTTCCTGATTTTTTGAATTTTATATTCCAGCCTTTTTCCAGGCTGCAGGAACTGTATTCTATAGTTTCTCTGCAGAGATACTGTTCCTTGACTTGGGTACAAAACTCCGTAAAAAGTGTCATGGTGTATTTCACATCGGTGTGCCTACTTCGATCAGGTTTCCGGCCGGGTCGTAAAATCGGATTACCCGCTGTCCCCAGGAATGTTCCATCAGCCGGGTCACATATCGGACTGGCTCCGGATACTGCTCCAGCCTCTCTGCAAAGGTTTCGATATCCGGCTCTTCAAAATACAGTTCTGAGGAATTGTTTTCCGAAATGACCTTTCTCCCAATAAACCCCTCCCATACTGCCTTGTCCTGGAGAACAAGCCCCTCTGTCATGATGACATTCCCATCCTGATCCAGAATCACGCTCAGCCCGAACAATTCCTTATAAAAAGCAACCGAACGTTCCATATCCTCTGCAACGACCAGTACATTTTTCAGCTTCATTTCTGTCTCCTTATAATCGCCTTGTTTCATCAGTATTCATCCCTGCTACAGATAATTAATTGTATAGTGGACGAGACCGTCCCGGTCGATCTCCATCAGGATATAAGAAGGTTTTCTGCCGTCCTGGCGGGGATAAGAAAGGCTTCCCGGATTGATCAGATCCACAGGGCCGCCCCTGTCGATGACCGGACGATGAGTGTGCCCAAACATGGCAATCTGCACCCCCCGTTCCCTGGCCTCCTCCCTGAGCCTCTCCAGAGTGAAGGATACATTATAATAATGTCCGTGGGTAAGGAGCACCCGGTATGGGCCCAGCTCCAACTCCCGTTCTCTGGGAAGGCCGGAAAAAAAATCATTGTTTCCGGAGACCATTTCCACCGGACATCCGGCAATCTCCCGGATATAGTCCTCACTCCCCTCCACATCTCCCAGATGAACAAGCAGGTCGAGCCGGCCTATCTTCGCCAGCACCCTGCACAAATTTCCATTCTGCCTGTGGGTATCGCTCACCACCAGGATTCTCATCTTTTGTCCCCCAATTTTCCCTTAAGCAATTCCTTCATAGCCCCCAGAGCCTTCCCCCTGTGGCTGATTTCATTCTTCTCCTCGGGCAAAAGCTGGGCTGTTGTAAGTCCCCGCTTGGGCAGATAAAAAATCGGGTCATAGCCAAAACCGCCCTCCCCTGCCGCCTCATATCCGATTTGCCCCTCAATGGTTCCTCTTGCCGTGAGCACTTCTCCATCTGGAAGCGCCGCCGCAATGGCACAGACAAACCGTGCGCTCCTCTCTTCTCCCTCTGCCTCAGAAAGCTTGTCAATGATCGCCCGGTTTTTCACCTCATAGGAGGTTTCCTCCCCCATATAGCGGGCAGAATAGATCCCGGGAGCTCCCCCCAAAAAATCCACCTCCAGCCCAGAGTCATCTGCCAGGACAATGGTTTCCCCGGACTCATTCTCATCTGACAAAGCCTGTTGTCTGCAGAGCTTCTGAATAGCCAAGGCTTTAATCCTAGCATTTTCTTCAAAGGTTGTCCCATCCTCCACAATATCTGCCTGAAGCCCGGCCTGTTTCATGGACAAGATCTCCATCCCCAGATCCGCCAGAATCATACGGACTTCCTTCATCTTCCCTTCATTTGACGTTGCAAATACAATCCTTTTGTTCATCCTAAACTCCTGTCTTCCCCTAGTATGCTGACTACTTCCTTCTGGTATACGCTTTCAGGCAGACATTGCTGTCCTGCTCAGTCTCCACTCTTGTCCACAGGCGGCCGTCGGCGCTGATATAGCCTTCCCCGTCCTTTAAATCTACTTTTGCTATGACTCCGTCATTTTCCTTATTCCGATACTCAATGGCCACCGGATGGATGGAACCTGGCGTCCGGATAAAGACTGCTGCCGCGAACCGCTCTCCTGCCTTTAATTCCACCGGCGACGGAAGTTCCACTGTATAAAATCCAGTCTTTTGAAACCGCCCCTTAGCTCTCACAGGACCCAGCTTAAAATCCCCCTGTTTTCCAGTTTCCTCCGCCACATAGATCTCATATTCTGTATTTTCGTCTGTGGCATAAAACCCTACTGCTTCCAGGGTCTCCTTTTCTTCCGCTTTAAAAACATTGGCAAAATAAGCAGTTTCGTCCCCGTATCCAAGTTGTCCCAGCCACCCGCACAGATCTGACTGGTAGATGGCATCATAATTGTCCGGCTCCTCCACTTTTGTGTAAACCAGATTGTGGGATCCCACATTGACATCCTCATAAGACACATAGAAGAGCCCCGCCTCCCCGAACTGGGAGCCCCAGCTGTTCACACAGAGAAAGGCTCCGTCCTGTCTGGGTGCATAAGTAAAATTTTCCTTTGGATAATGATCATCCCAACCGACAATCACAATGTCATGGTTGGATGCCTCCGCCCCATTATAATAATAGGCAAAGGTCTCCTCATTGTAAAACTCCGACCGGCTCTCCTCGCTTTCCATCTCCATGTAAAGAGAAGTCTGGACGCCTCCGTGAAAATAAACTGCCCTTTTAACAGCGTCATAATCCTTTGCTTTTGGGAGCTGGATCTCCTGCACATGCTTCACAGCCGTAAGGCCATCGGGAGAAACCCCGTCCCCATAAGGATCCTCCTCCTCCCGCACTGGCCCCTGCCAGGCCAGCAGATAAGCCATGGCCATGGTATAATCTCCACCCATATCCTGATCCATGCCAAAACTGTTTTGCAAGGAAATGTGGTCCTCACTGAAATCCCAGGACTCCTCCGGAAGCAGAGAGGATTCCAGAGCAATCATGGTTGCAAAAGCCCAGCAAGTGCCAAGATCCCCCTGGCTTCCCACCCTGGGGCAGCGCCCCCATTCCCGGTAATCAAACCGTTCCGGCAACGGATATGCTTCCTCCGGGTCCTCCTCGCTACTGTCTCCCCCCTCACCATTCCCCTCCGTCTGATCCTTCTCCTGTGTTTCTCCCCGCTCACCTGTCTTCTCTTTCGTATCTCCCCTGGCGTCTTTCCTGCTCTCTTCTGTCCGCGGCAAAATGGTTTCGAATCCTGCCTGCTCTTCTTTTTTTTCCGTACTCAAAAAAGACCAGGGATAGCTGCACGCTGTCATGGCCGTGGACAAAAGGCTGACAGAGATCAGCCCGCATATCCATTTATATTTTAATTTCACTTGTATTCTCCAAACCTATCCGGACAAAATGCCCTCACTCCTGCACTCCGTCCACCCTCTCTTGATCCGGCCGGTTCCGTTTTGGCGGCTTTGGCCCCAAGAACTGATAAAAATAGGTCTTCATCATCCCATTATAAATTTTTCTGTTCCGGTCTGCCTTCCGGCCGATATAAGTCTCCGCCTCCTCATAAGCGGTAATCACATATTCCGACCAGCAGTCTAACTCTTTAAATCGTTCTCCCAAGGTCCGATACAGAGCAGGAAGATGCCTTTTCTCCTCCAGTCGTTCTCCATAGGGAGGATTTGTGATCAAAAATCCATATTTTTTCGGATGGCTTAAATCTGCCACATCCCGTCTTTGGAAATGGATAAGCTTTTCCACACCGGCCAGCTTTGCATTCTCCCTGGCTGCCCGGATGATCTCTCCATCCACATCATACCCCTGGATATCCGTTTCCACTGAAAAGTCCACAGCCTCCTGTGCCTCTTCCAGAGCATCATACCACTCTCGCTTTGGAATCAGATTTTCCCATTCCTCCGCCGCAAAGGAGCGGTTCATGCCCGGCGCGATATTCGCCGCCATGAGGGCCGCCTCAATGGGGAACGTCCCGCTCCCACAGAATGGATCCACCAAGATCCGATCCTTCTTCCAGGGGGTTAAAAGAATCAAGGCTGCCGCCAGAGTCTCGGTGATGGGCGCCCGGCTGGTGAGCCTTCTGTACCCCCGCTTATGCAGAGAATCCCCACTGGTATCCAAAGCGAGGGTCACCATATCTTTCATCAAAAAAGCCCGAATCGGGTAAGACACACCGTCTTCCTCAAACCAGTTTTTGTGATAAACCATCCCCAGCCGTTCCACCACTGCCTTCTTTACCAAAGACTGAATGTCCGAAGGGCTGAACAGCTTACTTTTGACAGAGGTCGCCTTTGTCACCCAGAACCGGGCGGAAGCTGGAAGATAGTCCTCCCAGGGAAGCTCCTTCGTCCTGTCAAACAACTCCTCAAAGCTGACTGCCGGAAAACTTCCTACTCTGAGAAGGACTCTCTCCGCTGTCCGAAGGCCCACATTGGCCCGGCAGACAGCCTCCGCATCACCCGTAAAAGTCACGCGTCCATCCTCCACCTGGCTGATCTCATATCCAAGATCCAGAATTTCTTTTTTTAATACAGACTCCAGCCCAAAATGGCAGGGGGCGATCAGTTCAAAAGTTTTCATCCGGTACTCCTCTTTGGCAGTTATAGTACCATTTTAAAGCTTTCTGTCCCCTCTGTCAATGCTCAAATCCTCCGACTGCCGCCTTTACATGAAACCCTTTCTTAGTAAGCTCTCTGCCCGCCATCATGGCAGCTCCGCCCCGTTCACAGTAAAGGAGCAGCAATTTATCCTTTGGAAGCAGTTCCCAGGCCTCTTCCATCAGATAGTCATAGGGAATGTTCCATGCACCGTCCACATGTCCTTCTCTGTACAGTTCTCTGCCCCGCAGATCTATAATTATACATGTTTTATCATTTTTATACTTGTCAAGTTCCCGAAAAGCGATTGTTTCTAACTCTTCCATATTGATTCACCTGTTTCAAGATTTTTCGTCCTATGATAAGATATTCACTTTTCGCTTTTTTTGATACCTGAATTTTTTATGTACAGGCGCCAAAAGGCGCCCGGCTCCTTTAGAAATTGTTGTTACTATTCTTGGAGCTGTTTCTCTGGCTGTTCTGAGAGCCGCTGTTGTGACAGTTCTGAGAATCGTTCTTAGAGCTGTTCTTCTGAGAATTCTTCTGGCTGTTCTGAGAGGTTCCGTTCTGAGAATCATTCTGAGAGCTGTTCTGAGAATGGTTTTCCTGAGTGTTTGAATAATTTCTGGTATTCGCCATGATTTTGTCCCTCCTGTCATAAATTATAAATTGATCTTGCCCGCTTAGTATCCATCAAAACTCGATTTTTTATTCATTTTCTGAAAGAAAAATCTTGACATTTAAAATACTTCTTATTATAATAAATAGCGAAAAGGGATTTGCGTGCAGATTCTTTTTCAGGTTTAACCCCTTATTAATTATTTATACTCCCTTCAAAGAGAAAACTATTAT
>JAAWBT010000034.1 GCA_022792835.1 Lachnospiraceae bacterium
AACCTTTGACTGCGTGCTCATGGATTTGATGATGCCGGTTATGAGCGGATATGAGGCGACCCGCGTGATCCGCAGCCTGGATCGTCCAGACGCAAAAACCGTGCCCATCATCGCACTGTCGGCCAACGCTTTTGAAGAGGATGTCGCAATGGCAAAGGACGCCGGGATGAATGAGCATTTAGCAAAGCCAGTGGATATCCAAAAAATGTTCCAGGTTATGAGCCGGCTGAGGGGTTGAAATTTTCCTGATATTTGTTTTTTGCCCAGAATAAAGTCCAAAGAATGGAGATGGAAAAAAGAATGAAAAACACGGCTTTGCCGCGTTCCTTAAAAATCAGCATAGCGGTAATCATCTGTTTAAATATTTTCGTTTTTTTGTTTTTGGGAATATCCATTAACAAAATGAGCGAAAATACCATCGAGAAGATAGGCTCTACTTATATGGCCGGAATGAATGAGCAGGTATCTTTGCATTTTGAAACGATCATTGCTCTGCGCCTGACGATGGCAGAATCCATAGCGCGCATTGCGTCAGATGAAAAGAATTCTGATTACAGCTCGAAAGAAGAAATAGAATACGGTGCAAAGGCAAGGCATTTTTTATGCGCCGCCTTATGTTCACCTGATGGCAAGCTTGAAATGATCTATGGCAATCCTGTGGAGCCAAACACCCCCGGGCCCTTTTTAGACAGCTTGAGAAACGGGGAACGCAAAGTGTCGTCCGCAAGAGACAGCAGCGGGAATGATGTGATTTTATTTGGCGTTCCCTGCGAATATCCCATGTCCGACGGAAACACCAGCCTTGCTCTTGTGGTAGGGCTTTCGTCCAAGTATATGGGGGAGGTCCTTTTCCTTGATACAGACAATCCGCTGATCTATTCCTTTGTCATACGCAAAGACGGCAGCTACGTGATTCGAGATCAGGGCGGTATAAATGAAAATTATTTTGACAGGCTATATCGCATCTTTGACGGTCAGAAGGAGGATGCAGATTACTATATTGGACAGATGACGGCTGCGATGAATGCAAATGAAGATTATTCTGTCATTTTGCAAAGTGGGGAATCTCGCCGTCATCTGTATTGTACCGGTCTCCCCTACTGCGAATGGTATCTGGTGACCGTCCTTCCCTTCGACGGGTTGGATCATGCGATTTCAGGTATGGGCAGCCGCTGGCTGGCCACTGTCTATGCCGCTTCCTTGGCAGTCATCGCCATGCTCCTGTATCTGTTCTTTCAGTATTTCAGGGTGTTCCGAAAACAAGTGTCAGAATTAAAGCGCATGAATACAGAAATGGAGGCGGCCAGGAATGCGGCCGAAGAGGCGAGGAAAGAAGCGGAACATGCCAATGCGGCAAAACAGGAATTTCTGTCCAGCATGAGCCACGACATACGTACTCCTATGAATGCTATAATCGGTATGACATCAATAGCCATGGCCAATCCCCACAGTCAGGAACAGGTTCAGGAATGTCTGCGTAAAATCGCGTTGTCCAGCAAGCACCTGCTGGGTCTGATCAATGACGTGCTGGATATGTCCAAGATTGAAAGCGGCAAAATGACTTTGAACGTTATGCCGATGTCTTTAAGGGAGGTTATGGACAGCATTGTGAATATCGTACAGCCCCAGGTCAGGGCGAAAAATCAGCAGTTTAGGGCTGTCGCCTATGAGATTCTTGCGGAAGATGTGTACTGTGACGGCGTGCGGCTGAATCAGGTGTTGATTAACCTACTGGGAAATGCCGTCAAATTTACGCCGGATAACGGTTCTGTTCAAGTATCGCTGTATCAGGAAGCATTGCCGGAAGATACTTCCTGTGTCCGTACCCACTTCATAGTGAAAGATACGGGCATTGGCATGTCGGAGGAATACCAAAGCAAAATATTTGACTCCTTCAGCAGAGAGAACAACACCCGTGTGCAGAAAACAGAGGGGTCGGGGCTTGGAATGGCCATTACCAAATATCTTGTGGACTCCATGGGCGGCACCATCTCCGTCCAAAGCGAGCAGGGCCGGGGCAGCGAGTTTCACGTTGTTCTTGACCTGAAAGAAGCAAAAGCGCAGGAGATCGACATGAGGCTTCCCGGCTGGAATCTGCTTGTGGCGGATGAGGATGAGCGCTTATGTATAAACCTGGTTCACTCCTTAAAGTCAATGGGTATCCAGGGGGAATGGTGTCTGAGTGCGAAACATGCCATGGAAATGACAGCAGAACGCCGGCGGCGAAATGACGATTATCAGATCATTCTTTTGGGTTGGCGGTTGTCTGACATGAAGGGGACCGAGGCAGCGCGGGAAATCTGTCTGGAATATGGGGAAGACAGCCCCGCTTTGCTGATCTCAGCCTGTGACTGGGGCGAGATTGAAAAGGAAGCCAGAGAAGCGGGGATTTCCGGGGTTATTTCCCAACCTTTGTTCAAGTCCTCTTTGTTTGATGGCCTTAAAGCATTTGCAGGTGCTTCCGATGAAGAAACCACAAATGCCGAAGAAGAGATGGATATGGAGCTCAGAGGGAAGCATATTTTGCTGGCAGAGGATAACGAACTTAACTGGGAGGTTGTAAGAGAACTGCTCTCTGACCTTGAAATGGAATTCGATTGGGCTGAAAACGGACAAATTTGCGTTACAAAATTTGAAAAATCCCCTGTTGGATACTATGATGCGATTCTTATGGATGTACGGATGCCGGTGATGAACGGCTATGAAGCTACCAGGATCATCCGGGAGGCCAAACGTGCGGATGCGGATATTCCTATTATTGCTATGACTGCCGATGCTTTTTCAGAAGATATTCAAAAATGTTTGGAATGTGGTATGAACGATCATCTGGCAAAGCCGATTGATATTCAGGCCGTGGGTCCTAAATTGAAAAAATATCTGAAATAAGGTTTACTGAATCTCAATCACCACATACTCGCAGTGTTCCTCCGTCCGGAAGGGATAACCCCAGCCGGTAAATCCGGAGGATACGATGACACGACAGTTCCCTTCCTGGTATTCGCCGTAGTTGAGGGTTCCGAACAGCTCAGAAAAAAGGCCGATGGGCCACATCTGCCCTGCGTGGGTGTGGCCCGAGATCAGAAGATCCACACCTGCCGCCCCATTCTCTGCCGCCTCAATGGGCTGATGGTCCGCCATGATGATAAATCTTTCTTTATCAGCCCTTCTCAGAATCTCCTCCGGGGAGGCCCGGCCCGTGACATTCCCCCAGGCGGCATCTGCCCGGCCCGCCAGCAAAAGGTCACTGCCAAGTTCCACTGCCTGATCCTCCAGAATTACAATTCCATTTTTTCGCACAGCATCCGCCAGCTCACTGTCCTCGTAAGTCGGCTGATTGGTATAAGGCTGTCTGTCATGGTTTCCATACACATAATAGACTCCGTACCGGCTTTTGATACTGCCAAGTACCTGGAAAACCTCCTCCATATCTTCTTTTGAGGTGTCTTCTTCCACGATATCTCCTGCCAGTACCACCACATCCGGCTCTTCCCCACTGATCTCTTCCGCCTTTTCTTTCAGCACTTCCTTACTCTGGATGGTCCCATAGTGGGTATCTGTAATGAGAACCAGTTTATAGGTTTCATCCAGCTCCTTCGCTGTCTCAATCTGATATTCGGTCCGCACCGCCCGGCCCATATTAAAGGCCCCATACCCCAGCATGAGCCCTGTAATAAGCACCGGCATAAGACCACACCGATAGAGGACTTTCGCCATCTGAAACAGACGGTTTTTTTTCTGTTCTTCTCTGTCTCCTTTTTGCAAGGCCAGGCGGAGAAGAACTGCCGCCAGATCCACCACAAGAGACACTGCCAGAAGGTGCAGGATCACCATGGCCCTGGCGCTCCAGAAATTGCTGCAAAGAGCTGCGAATACCAGGGCAAGGACCACATTCAAAAGCTTCGTCCCAAATCTTTTCCCGTCCAGTTTCCAAAAAGCCAGCATCCTTCTCACATAAAAATAAGAACACACTCCTGCAAGGACTGCCGGAAGCGCCCGGAATATCAGATAATAAAAGGTCATTCTCCATCCTCCTGCCTGTGAATTTCTCTGCAGAGCAGCATCCCGCTCCTATACTGCCAGTATATACCTTCAAGTCCACTTTAAGTCAATACTTGAAATTCTTCCTGAAACTTTTTATAATTATGTTCAATGGTCTGGCATACGGGAAATTTTTCAGACCGAAAGGAGACGCCATGAAAACCATTGCAGTCATTGACGACGATCCTCACATTGGCAACATGTTAGAGGAAATCCTGAACCGGGAAGGCTACCGTACCCTGCGGGCCTACTCCGGCACGGAAGCCCTGCTCCTTCTGGAACACGAACGGCCCAATCTGCTCCTTCTGGATCTTACACTACCCGGCCTTTCCGGCGAGGAGGTCTTAAAAAGGATCTCCGGTATTCCTGTCATCGTCCTGAGCGCCAAAGCCGACGTTCAGGACAAGGTAAATCTCCTCCTTGACGGCGCCGCCGATTATATGACAAAGCCCTTTGACACCAGAGAACTTCTGGCCCGCATCGCGGTACAGCTCAGAAATGCCTCTGCCGCCTCCTGCGGCCTTTTCACCCTTGGTACCCTGTCCCTGGACACAGAAAGCCGCAGTGTCTCTCTGGCCGGCACGCCCATCCATCTCACAAGAACAGAATATGCAATCCTAAAGCTCCTGATACAAAATCCCGGCCAGGTACTCACCAAATCTCTCCTTTTAGAACGGATCAGCCTGGACACGCCGGACTGCACCGAAGGTTCCTTAAAGATTCATGTGAGCAATCTGCGCAAAAAGCTGAAACAAGTCGACGGGACCGACCACATCGAGGCTGTCTGGGGCATAGGATTTTGCCTGAGATAACCCAATCACCGCCCCGGTTATCTTTACCATTTCTTTACTCTTTCCTTTACTGTTTTCTTTACCGGGCTGGGTTATCATTTATCCCAGGGTGTGAAAAGTCTTTTGCATCTGACAAGGATAAAAGGAGGTTTTTACTTTATGGAATTCGTTTTGACAGCCGATTCTCTCACCAAACAGTACCGGCATTTCAAGGCTCTGGACCATCTGTCCCTGCACGTTCCGAAAGGTGCTATTTACGGCCTGGTTGGAAGAAACGGAGCGGGAAAGACCACATTGATCCGCATCATCTGCGGCCTGCAGGACGCAACGGAGGGCGAATATATTCTTTACGGGAAAAAGAACACGGACCGGGAACTTTATAAATCCAGACGGCGGATGGGCGCAGTGGTGGAGATGCCGTCCATCTATCTTAACATGACGGCCGAAGAAAATCTAAAGGAACAGTACCAAATCCTTGGAATGCCTTCTTTCGAGGGGATAAAAGAGCTTCTGGAGCTTGTGGGCCTTGAGAATACCGGAAAGAAGAAGGCGAAAAACTTTTCCTTAGGCATGCGCCAGCGGTTAGGCATCGCCATTGCCCTCTGCGGGGAGCCGGATTTTCTGGTATTGGACGAACCGATCAACGGTCTGGATCCTCAGGGGATCATTGAGATGCGGGAGCTGATCTTAAAGCTCAACAAAGAACGGCAGATCACATTCCTGATCTCCAGCCATATCCTGGATGAACTGGCCAGGCTGGCCACCCATTACGGTTTTGTGGACGGCGGCCATATGGTGAAGGAATTAAGCGCCAAAGAACTGGAAGAAGCCTGCCGCAAATGTGTGCGGGTGGAGGTCACGGACGTGAAAGCCCTCTCCCGCGCTCTGGATAAAATGGGGCTTGACTACAATGTCATTTCCCACGCCCAGGCAGATATCTTCGCCCAGGTAACACTTTCTGATCTGGTCCATGCCCTGGACGTGGAAGACTGCCAGGTCCTCTCGTCTTCTGTGCGGGACGAAAGTCTGGAAAGCTATTTTATCAGCCTTGTAGGAGGTGCAAACCATGAATAGATTGTTGTCTGCGGGATTTGTCCGCCTGAAAAAAGAGAAAGCCCTCTGGATTTCCATGATTTTTATGGCTCTGTTTGGACTCTTTCTCTCCCTGAACGCTTACAGTGACTATCACAAATACGGCATGGAACCTTCCCTTGGCCGGCTTCTCTTTGTCTATGGGCAGTTGATCGGCATTCTTGCCTCTGCCTTTTCCGGCTTATTCCTGGGCACGGAATACAGCGACGGGACCATACGGAACAAACTGATCGCCGGCCATAAGAGGATCACCGTCTATCTCTCCGGCCTAATCTTAAATGTAGTGGCATCTGTCCTGATGATTCTTTCCTTCCAGCTTGCCCTTTTCGTCTCGGGAGTCCTGCTTCTTGGAATCGAGCCTTTTTCCGTGGAGGCCGGTTTCCTGCTCTTCCATCTCATAGGAGGATTTCTTTTGACAGCTGCCTACTGTGCCATCTTTACTTTCATCAGTATGCTGGTCCAGAAGCGGGCTGTTGCCTCGGTCGTCGCTATCCTCGCCTCTTTCATCCTCCTCTTTGCCGGAGCCTTCGTCATGGCCCGCCTGGCCGAGCCGGAATACTATGAGGGCTACAATATCACCGCCGGCACGGGAGAAGTCATAAAAACAGAGCGGGAACTCAATCCCCGTTATCTTAGGGGAACAGAGCGGAAAGTCTATGAATTTCTGCTGGATTTCCTGCCAGGCGCCCAGTCTCTGCGTCTCTCCCAAGGCGGGCTGGATCAGTGGCAGCCTCTTGCTTATTCTCTGCTCATTGCGGTTTTCTTTACCGGCGGAGGGATTGTGCTTTTCAAGAAAAAAAATCTGAACTGATTATTATAACAGTTGATCATTTTCTGTTTCCTGGGAGGGAGTCTCATGATCTGGTTTTCCTGTTTGCATATCCTGCTGTTTCTGATTGTTTTTGCCCTGCTCTTTAAGATTGCGGCCCTTCACCGGGCCGCAGGCCAGATCCGGTGGCAGCTTCTGTCATGGTTCGACAGCGATACCAATGTAAGTCTCACCCTCTCTTCCCGGGATAGGCACATGCGTCGGCTGGCTGCAGACTTAAACAGGGAGCTCCGCCGGCTGCGCGCCATGCGCCTTAAGTTTGAACAGGGCGACAGAGAGCTTAAAGAATCCATCGCCAACCTTTCCCACGACCTGCGCACGCCCCTCACCGCCATCCTGGGCTACCTGGACCTTCTGGACTATGTGGAAAAGCCGGAACAGGTGGAGCGGTATCTTTCCATGATCCGAAACCGTTCTGAGGTGTTGAAACAGCAGACAGAGGAACTGTTTGGCTATTCCATTGTCAAATCTGCGCCGGAAGGGGAAGCTGCGCTTCTCTCCTTAAACTATATTCTGGAGGAAAGCCTGGCTTCCTATTACGGCGCCATGACCCAGGCCGGGATCACCCCAGAGATCTCCATCCCTGAGCAGGCCGTCATGCGGTGCCTGAACCGCTCTTCCTTAACCCGGATCTTCGGCAACATCATTGGCAACGCCTTAAAATACAGCAGCGGCGACCTCTCTGTGATTATGGCTAAGGATGGAACCATTGTCTTTTCCAACAGAGCGGATGGACTGGACCCGGTAAGTGCAGGGCGGCTCTTTGACCGGTATTACACAGTGACTTCCGGAAAACAAAGTTCCGGGCTGGGACTCTCCATCGCAAAGCTTCTGACGGAGCGGATGGACGGGAAAATTTCTGCCGATTACCGGGAGGGACGATTGTCTATCACACTGCATTTTCCAGAAGTTTGAATCGTCTCCTTGAATTCCCTATTCTGTCCGTGGAACATGCCATAGGCAGATGCATAAAGGCCTGTCCTTTCGGACAGACCCCGCCGTATTTTCTACTTTTACATAGTTTCTTATTTCACCAGTGCGACTGTCTCCCGCATGATCGCCAGTTCCTCATTGGTGGGAACCACAGCCACTTTCTTTGCGGAATCGTCTGCGGAGATGACCACCTCTTTGCCGCGGCAGTTGTTCTTTGCGGCATCAATCTTGATTCCCAGATATCCGAAGTATTCGCAGATTTTCTCACGGACCAGAGGCGCATTCTCACCGATGCCCGCCGTAAATGCAATGGCATCCACGCCGTTCATGGCCGCCACATAGGAGCCGACGATCTTTGCCACCCGGTAGCAGAAAATGTCGATGGCATCTGCCGCAAGCTGATTGCCGTCGCCCATGGCTTCTTCCAGGTCGCGGAAATCGCTGGAGAGATTGTTGGTAAGACCCAGGACGCCGGATTTCTTGTTGAGGATATTGAGCACCTCTCCCACACTCTTGCCTTCCTTATTGCAGATGTACTCGATCACAGCCGGATCCAGATCACCAGAACGGGTTCCCATCACAAGTCCCTCCAGGGGAGTCAGTCCCATGCTGGTGTCCACGCACTTGCCGTCTTTCACCGCGCTGATGGAAGCGCCGTTTCCGAGATGGCAGACAATCACTTTGGAGTTTTTGGGATCAAGGCCCAGGAAGTTCACCGTTTCTTTGGAAACGAAACTGTGGGAAGTTCCGTGGAAACCGTATTTCCGGATATGATATTTCTCATAATATTCGTAAGGGATTCCATACATAAACGCCTTGGTAGGCATGGTCTGATGGAAGGCAGTGTCAAATACGGCCACATTGGGCTTGCCGGGCATCAGCTTCTGGCAGGCAGCGATTCCTTTCAGGTTGGCAGGATTGTGCAGAGGGCCTAAGTCGCAGCACTCTTCCACTACCTTGAGAACCTCGTCGTCGATCACATAGGACTGGGTGATCTTTGCGCCGCCGTGAACCACACGGTGTCCGATGGCATCTACTTCATCCAGAGACTTTAACACGCCGGTTTTTGCATTGACCAGAGCGTCAAGCACCATCTGGATTGCCTCCGTATGAGTGGGCATGGGAGCCTCTGTCACTTCTTTCTCTCCCCCTGCCGGCTGGTAGATCAGACGTCCGTCAATACCGATTCTCTCGCAGAGGCCCTTGGCCTGTACCTGCTCTGTCTCAGAATCAATAACCTGATATTTGAGAGAAGAGCTTCCGCAGTTGATGATCAATACTTTCATGAATTTGTTTCCTCCTGGTATATTCCGCATTTTTGTGCAGACGCACAAATTACTATTATTTTATCGCTTTCCGCCTTCGCTGTAAAGGACAAAATGCAAAATGAGGAAATTCAAACCTGGAGATAGCATTGCAAATCTGTCCTCCCCATGGTATAATGGCCCGCAGAAATCCAATTTGGGAGGAACGATCATGGAAGAGCTTTATGTGTTTGGCACAGGAAACGCCCAGGCCACCCGCTGTTATAATACCTGTTTTGCCATCCGGGATGAGGAGGAATATTTTCTTGTGGACGCAGGAGGCGGCAACGGCATCCTGACCATTCTGGAAGACATGGAGGTGCCCCTGACCAAAATCCACCATATTTTTGTCACCCACGAGCACAACGATCATATCCTGGGCATGGTCTGGATGATCCGCATGATTGCCACTTCTATTTTAAAAGGAAACTACAGGGGAAATCTGAACGTTTACTGCCACGAGGGGCTCGTGGATACCATCAAGACGCTATGTACCCTGACCATCCTGAAAAAATTCTGCCGACTCTTCGATGAGCGGATTTTTCTGATCCCTGTCTCGGACGGGGAAAACAAAAAAATTCTGGATTACGATGTGACCTTTTTCGACATCCTGTCCACCAAGGCAAAGCAGTTCGGTTTCACTACCGTCTTAAAGAACGGAAAAAAACTGACCTGCGTGGGGGATGAACCCTACAATGCCGGCTGTGCATCTTACGTGGAAGGAAGCGACTGGCTTCTCCACGAAGCCTTCTGTCTCTACAGCGACAGAGAACGGTTCAAGCCCTATGAAAAACACCACAGTACTGTAAAGGACGCCTGCCAGCTGGCCCAGAGCCTTCAGATCCCCAACTTGATTCTGTGGCACACAGAGGATAAAAACATCAAAAACAGAAAAGCCCACTACACGGCTGAGGGAAGGAAGTATTACTCTGGCAACCTCTATGTGCCGGATGATCAGGAGCGGCTGGCTTTATAATTTTTTTTCCGTTCCCACTCTTGATACACTGCCTCCACAAAAACAGCATCTACCTGGCGGAATGATTTTGTCAGCCGGTCTGCGAAAGACAAGTCCTGGCTGCCGGAATCGGGATTGACAAAGCCCAGGCACGCCATGCCTGCATTTTTTGCCCCATGGACGCCATGGCAGGAATCCTCCACCACCAGGCAGTCCTTCGGCTCTGTCCCAAGGGCTTTCGCCGCTTTCAGGAACACGTCCGGCGCCGGTTTCGGGTGTTCCACACTTTCCCCGCTTACCAGCACGTCAAAATATCTGTCAATGCCAAGAGCTTTCGTCGCTTTTATAATATTCTCATGGGGAGACGAGGAGGCCACTGCAAGCGAATAACCGGCCCCTTTCAAATCCGCCAGCATCTTTGGCACGCCGTCCACCCCCGGATAGCCGTCCCTCTCATAGAGGTATTCCTTTTTTTCTTTCATGATCTCATTGAACTCTTCTCTGGTGATGGGAAGGGAAAACTTCTCGATCAGCCCATCCAGGATCACCGCATTGACCGTGCCGATATAGTTTTTATATTCTTCATAGGGAAATGTCTTTCCCCAGGGCTCTAGAGCCATCAGATACGCCTTATAATGGACCGGTTCGCTGTTGACCAGCACTCCGTCCATATCAAAAATAATACTCTTTAGCATTTTTCTTCTCCTTCTTTCTCAAAACAAAAAATCCAGAAACTCTTCAAGTTTGCATTGCCCTCCCCTTTCCCATGGTCTATAATAGCCATAGAAATCATTTCAATTCGGAGGTTCCCATGTCAGGTTCATCATACGGAAAACTATTTACTTTCACCACCTGGGGCGAATCACACGGAAAAGCGCTGGGTGTGGTCGTGGACGGCTGCCCGGCCGGAATTCCCCTTAATGAAACGGATATCCAGGCTTTCCTGGACAGGCGGAAGCCCGGCCAGAACCGCTATACCACCAAACGGGCTGAGAATGACACCGTGGAAATCCTTTCTGGTGTCTTTGAGGGGCGTACCATAGGCACTCCCATTTCCATGGTGGTCTTCAATCAGGATCAGCGGTCCAGAGACTATTCGGAGATTGCTTCCTATTACAGACCGGGCCACGCTGATTATGGTTTTGACGCAAAATATGGATTCCGGGACTACCGGGGCGGCGGCCGCTCTTCTGGGCGAGAGACTATCGGCCGGGTGGCGGCAGGCGCCATTGCCATGAAGATTCTCACAGCCCTGGGCATCGAAGTCCATGCCTATGCAGAGGAGATCGGCGGTATTTGCTGCGAAACCGTGGATTTATCCCTCTGTGCCCAAAACCCTTTTTACATGCCGGACAACCAGGCCGCCGAACAAGTCCGAAAGGCTGCCGAAAAACGGATGGCAGAGCAGGATTCCATGGGCGGGATCATTGCCTGTCAGATAAAACATATGCCTGCCGGTATCGGAGAACCTGTTTTTGAAAAGCTGGACGCCAATCTTTCCAAAGCGCTCTTTTCCATCGGCGCCGTCAAGGGTGTGGAAGTCGGCGACGGTTTTGCCGCCGCCAAAAGCTCCGGCTCCAAAAACAACGACAGCTTCCTTCCTCCGGATCCGACAGATGAACCAAAAAGGGGACTTTCTTTGAAAAAAGCGTCCAACCATGCAGGCGGGATCCTGGGCGGCTTAAGCGACGGCTCCGATATTTTCATCCGTGCCGCCGTGAAGCCGACGCCTTCCATTGCCAGAGAGCAGCAGACTGTGAACCGTGAAGGCCGCCCAGTCACTATTTCCATCAAAGGACGCCACGATCCTATGATCGTTCCCCGCGCCGTGGTGGTGGTGGAAGCCATGACCGCGGTCACTCTGGTGGACATGCTGTTTGCAGACATGACATCCCGGATGGATTCTATCTGCCGTTTTTTCGGCCGGGATTACCGCCGCCTGACAAAGACACACACGCTCTGCAAAGCCCCGGACGAGCCTTAGGCTGGACTTTCCCCTGTCAACATGCAACCACACCATACACAAGGAGGTATTTCTTTTATGTACAATATTCTCTGCTTTGGAGACTCCAACACCTGGGGCTATGCCCCCATGGAAAACCGGCGCTATACGGAACTGGAACGATGGACCGGACTCATGGCGGCCGCTCTGGGTGATGAATTCCATGTGATCGAGGAAGGCTTAAACGGACGCACCACCGCCTTCACCGATTATTTGGAGCCATACCGGAACGGGCTGGACACCATAGCCCCCTGCGTCCTGAGCCATGCCCCTCTGGATTTTATCATTGTCATGCTCGGCACCAATGACACCAAGCCCCGATTCTGTGTTTCCTCCGGGGAAATCACTGAGGGGATGTCCAACCTGATCCAAAAGCTCCGATTCTATTATCCGGTAAACAAATATCCCATGCCCCCTATCCTCCTGGCAGCACCCGGTCCGCTCGACCCGGCCAAGGAAGAATACTGCTTTGACGCTTCCTCTGCCAGAAAGATAAAAGAACTGCCTCCCAGATACGAAGTCCTGGCCAAAGAACTGGGCTGCCTGTTCTTTAATGCCCAGACCATCCTCACAGGAGACGATCTTGTCCGGGACGGCATTCACCTGAAAAAAGAAGGCCATGCAAAGCTTGCAAGGGCCTTCACAGGGATTGTCAAAGAGTACTTCAAAAAATCTTAAACCAAACGGCGCACCAGACGGTGCGCCGCCTCTTGCATCTCACTTCACACCATACGCTTCATACAGCTTCTTTGTCTCCAAGACGGAGCGAAGGCCGCTTACAGAGTCCCCGGCGGAAAGATTGGCAGCGGCTGTGGCCGCCCCCATGCGAAGGGCTTCCTCCACAGAAAGTTCTCGATAGATGGAATAGAGAACCCCTGCACAGAAGGCGTCTCCTGCCCCCACCGCTCCTACAATATAACCCTCCGGAAGCCTGAGGGACGGCTCCTCAAAATACGCTCCGCTCTCATTCACCGCACAGCCAACCTCCGGGGCATGAATCACCACCCACTTTGCCACACCGTATGCCTTTAATTTCCGACAGATTTCCGGGAGCAGTTCTCTCTTCAAGTTCCCCTCTCCATCCCTCGGCGTAATCCCGGCGAGCATGCCGCCCTCCACTTCATTCACGATCAAGTAATCCGTATATTTTAAAGAGGGAAGCACCAGCCGTCTCATCAGCTCTTCGTCTCTGGTGCTGGCCACATCCATGGCGGTAAAAATCCCCTTTTCCTTCACATCATGGAGAAACCTGGCCATAAGGGTGCCATATTCTTCATCTGGTAGATCCATGCTGTCAAGCAGTGCACCGTATCCCAGGAGCATAAGCCGCACATCCAGCGCTTCGAAATCCACATACTCTGCAGAAAACAGGCGGCAGGCTCCTCTGTCATGGAAAAAGGTTCGCTCTCCAGTACTTTCTATGGTCATCACATCAGAAAAAGAGGTGGCGGCTTCCCCTGTTTTTCGAATCCCGGTCGTATCAATCCCATATCCAGAAAGCCGTTCTATGACAAAAGCGCCGTTATCGTCATCTCCCACCAGACTTAAACTCTTCACGGGAATGGACGGATCCAAAATCTTCACGCCGCAGGCCGTATTGGCCGCACAGCCGCCGATCCCCCGGCTGGCACTGCTGATATCCGCAATCATTCCCTTTTCCGGATAGCCGTCTATCATCTTAATATGATCAACAACCAGTGTCCCCGCAACTGCAATTCCTTCCATAAGATACTCCTCCCTCTTAAATAATCCTCTACCCTAAACCTTCAGCTTCCCCACCATTGCCATAAATTCCCGGTTGCTTCTGGTATGGCGGAACAGATCCAGCACCCGCTCCACAGCTTCATCGGCCTTTAAGCCTCCTGTTGCCTTCCGCACGATTTCCACAGCCGCCTGTTCCTCTGATGTCAAAAGAAGATCATCTCTTCTTGTCCCAGATTTCAAAATGTCGATGGCCGGGAAGATCCGCTTCTCCGAAAGCTTCCGGTTTAACATCAGCTCCATGTTTCCGGTTCCTTTAAATTCCTCAAAAACCACATCATCCATCCGGCTTCCTGTCTCCACCAGGGCCGTCGCCAAAATCGTCAGGCTTCCGCCCTCCCTCATATTTCTGGCCGCTCCGAAAAATCGTTTTGGCATGTGCAGAGCCGCCGGGTCAAGGCCGCCGGAGAGAGTCCTTCCGCTGGGCGCCACCGTCAGGTTGTAGGCCCTTGCCAGCCTGGTAATACTGTCCAAAAGGATCATCACATCCCGCCCGTGCTCCACCAGACGCTTGGCCCGTTCCAGAACCATCTCCGACACCCGTTTGTGATGCTCTGGAAGCTCGTCAAAGGTGGAATAGATCACCTCCACATTGGGCCCCTCGATGGATTCTTTGATATCCGTCACCTCCTCCGGCCGTTCGTCGATCAGCAAAACGATCAGATGCATGTCCCTGTGATTTCTGGTCACCGCCTTTGCGACTTCTTTGAGGAGCGTCGTTTTTCCGGCCTTAGGCTGGGAGGCAATCATTCCTCTCTGTCCCTTTCCGATGGGAGACAAAAGATCTACAATCCGCATAGAAATGCTTCCGCCGCTCATTTCCAGATGAATCCGGTCATTTGGAAAAATGGGGGTTAAATCCTCAAAATTCGGCCGCCGCTCCGCCACACCGAGAGGCAACCCATTGATCTTGGAGACATATAACAGCGCCGCAAACTTCTCTGCCGAGGTCTTCACCCTCTGGCTGCCGCTGACAATATCTCCCGTTTTCAGATTAAACCTCCGGATCTGTGAGGGTGACACATAGACGTCATTCTCCCCCGGCATATAATTTTCACACCGGATAAACCCGAAGCCATCCGGCATAACTTCCAAAATGCCGTGGGCAGGAATCCCGCTGTCCAGATTCTGAAGCTCTTCCGGATTGATGTTGGGCGCCACGGAAGGCTGCCTGGCACCCCCTGTGGGGGCCGGGACTAATCCTTTCTGAACAGAGGCAGGAGCCGTTCCCCGCGAAACAGAAGCTCCCAGAGAAGCCTGTCTTCTCTGCATTCCCTCCTGGGACGGGGCCATACGTCTCTGGGGCGTTTCCTGAGAAAATGCTCCCCTCCTGGAACTTCCCTCCGGCCTGACAGCAGTCTGCTGCACCACCTCTTCCTGAGCTGCCTCCTTCATCTCCCCCAAAGCGGCTGCTCCTCTTGCTTGATTCTCCTCCACAATGCTCTCGATCAATTCTGCCTTCTTCTTTCCGGTGATACTTTTGATTTCCAAATCCTTTGCAATCTGACGCAGCTGCGCCAGCGAAAGGGTTTCCAGCTTTTCCCTCATAAACTCTCCTTTTCCTTCATCTTTCTGATGTTTCTGAAATACGGGATTTTTTTAGACTACTGCCTTCGAAAAAGGCAAATATAGAATTTCAGACTCTCTGTGATTCACTATATAGTCTCAGTGTACCACAACTGGAGAAACTTTACAATGTCGAAATTTTCTGCCTGCGACGACGCACAAAAGAAAAGCGGCCCTCTTTCTACACCCTTTTATTGGGGCTTAGAAAAAACCGCTTTTCTCCCTAAATTATAGGACAAAATTTAAACTACGGAAACTTTTTTCCGATGTCGGCTATCGGCCGGCCGCTAAGATATTGGCAGAAAAATCAATTGTTCCAAAAAGAGGGAACAGGTAATCGCCGGCAACGGGATTATATTTTCTGCACCGGATGCCGGATCACAGTCTTTAAGTTTTCCGGCTTACAGCGTCTTACGTCGCTCAGATAAAGCTCATGATGATAACGGCCGTTTTCAAAGTCCGGCACATACCCCCGCTCTTTTGCAAACTGGTCCATCAAAGCAATGGTTTCCGGCTCGTTGTCATAAGGCCCCACATGCATGCATTGCACGCAGAGTCCCTCCTCATAGGTAAAAAATTCCACTTTGGAATAATCAACGCCTTTTTTTGTCTCCGCCTCTGTGACAGCCCACGAAAACTCTTCTTTGGTGACAAAATCCGGCAGCCGGATCATGGAGATCCACTGAAACTTTTCTTTGTGGGCATAGTCGATCCCTTTGATCCCCTCCTGCCACCACAGCCCCTCCAGGGGCGGCACCACATAGTCAAAATATCCTTCAATCCTGTGATCTCCCATTTTGCTCATCTTGATGGTAAAAGCAATTCCGTAGAGAAGGCTGATGGCTTCCTTATAGGCCCCTCCCTCTTCATTGGGATCTCCAAAGCCCCTAACAGCGATAAAATTCATGGCAGGAACCGTGACAAGTTCCGGCTTCTTCCCGGGAAGATAAAACTCCTTATATTCTTTTTTAAAATCAAAGGCCGGCTGTTTCGATATTTTGGGCTCTTTTGGTATCTTTGGTTGCTTCGGAGCCTTTGGCTTCTTTGGCTTTGGCATGGGAAGTTCTTTGCAGGTCACTTCTACCAGCTTTGTGAGCCTTTCCCCCTCCTCCACATCTTCAATCAAAAAATAATTCTTCGCCCCCTCATAGGGCGGAGCCTCTGAAAGCTCTGGGCACAGGTTTCTCCCTGATTCTGTAATTTTAATATACAGCTGGTCGTCGCAGATGACGGCAAACAGTTTCCCGTCGCAGTAGAGCCCGTATTCCCCGAACATTTTCCGGTATGTAATCTCTCCTGCCCTCCGAAGTTCATCTGCAACAAACTCTACAAATTCCAGTCTCGATGCCATTCTGTTCCTCCTTCCTACACATTCACCACAAAATTTACTCTTTTCATTGTATCACAGACCCCTGGCAAGGGGCTATCATGTTTTAGGAAACAATTCGAACAAACTCATCTGCCGTCCGTTTCCCGTGTTTTTGCCAGAAGACGCTTTTTCTCTCACAGCCATCTTTTGTGGAATTTCTTCTAGAAACGTGGAAGGTTCTTTGGAGGAAGTGATAATCAGGGTTTCTTTGGCCCTTGTAAGACCCACATAAAACAGGCGGCGTTCCTCCTCTTCGTCAGAAAGATATTTCCTGCTCTCAAAAGGGATCAGGTTCTTTCTCACCCCGTAGATCATGACTGCCGGAAATTCCAGGCCCTTTGAGCCATGAAGGGTCATCAGGGTGACTGCCCCTGACAGATACCGTTTCTCACTGCAGCGTCTCAGATCGCTCTCTACCCCTGACTCCAGGGCCTCCATGAATTCTTCCATTGTCTGGTAGAACACTGCCGTCTGATGCAGTTTCTTCATTCCCTCTTTTTTCTCCAGTCCTGTTTCTTTCGTCCATTCTTCCAGGAGTTTCCATGGCTTTTTCTTTTTCAGAAAGGGCCTGTACTTTTCTGCCAGCGTTTCATAGATGCCGGCCGCAGTATCTCCTGTTTCCTGATTCCACAACAGTTCCAGAGCCCTCTGCCCCGCCAGCAAATCCTCTGGCTGTAACAGGCTTCTAAAGAAGCTCACTGTGCCGTGCACTGCCGGCTCCTGAAGAAAGTCTTCCCTCCCTGCCACCACATAGGGAATCCCTTCTTTTTTCAGACAGGTTTCCAGAAGTTTTGCCTGGCGATGTGTCCGGTACAACACTGCAATATCTTCAAATCCAAAGGATTTTTCTTCTCTTTCCGGAAAAAACTGCTGTGCCTCCAGCATCCCGATTCCTCCGGCAAGGCGGTTGATCTCTTTTGCCACAAAAATAGCCTCTGACATTTCGCTCTCCGCCTCTATGATCCTCACAAGCTCCCCCTTTGGCCTGTTTGGTTTCAGCCGCCTTTCTCCCCCGGGATTCCTGGCGATCACTTCACAGGCCACTTCCAAAATCTCAGGCGCAGAACGGTAATTTTCTTCCAGGGTGATTCGAAGAGGCTGTGGAAAGTCTTCTTCAAGCTTTCGGAAGCATTCTGCGTCGGCGCCTCTAAACCCATAGATTGCCTGGTCCTGATCTCCGATCACAAACAGTTCTTTTCCTCCTTCATTCCACGCTTTTATGAGCTGGTACTGAAGCGGGCTGATATCCTGAAACTCATCTACCATAAGATAAGAAAAGGCGCCTGCGCCGGTATTTTTCTCATCCTCTTTCTCCCTTTCCTTTGCAATCCGCAGCGCCTCCAGCAGAATGTCGTCAAAATCCAGGGCATTCCATTCTTTTAAGCGGCTCTGATAGGCTTCCAGCGCCTCTCTCTCCACACCCGAATCCGGAAGATCGCTCATTCCTGTTTTGTAATTGGATATCTGTGTCAGAAACTGGGAGACTGTCCTTTCCAAGCTGTATTCTTTTATGAGCCTGTCCGCAAGATCCCTTGTCTCCATGTCTCCTGCAACAACAAACTCTGTACCTTCCTCCTTCAAAAGCTTCCATGCGATGGAATGAAAGGTTCCGATCTGCAGTTTTCTTGCCGCCGCGCTCTTTCCCGGCTGCTTCCGGATCCTCTCCCGCATCTCTTTTGCCGCCCGATTCGTAAAAGTCACCGCCGTGATACAGGAGGGCTTTACCCGCCTGACCTCCAGCAGATAAAGGATGTGAGCTGCCAGTGTCCCTGTCTTTCCCGTGCCAGGACCGGCCGTGACCGCTGTGACCCGCTCCGTGGATGTGATCGCCTGACGTTGTTTTTCATTCCATGTGTGCGTCTTTTTCTCTCTTTCAGGTTCTGCAGCCTGCCGCTCTGATCTTTTTCCCGGATGCTGTGGTTCGTCCAAGCTCTGTTCCCCAGTCTGTCTTTGAAACTCGGTCCGCTTCTCTTCTTGGCTTTCTGAAAACAATTCCGGCTGAAATTCAAACAGGCTCATCTGCCCGTCCAACCGGTCCAGGTCATAACCGGTAAACAAACGGACGCTTCCGTATTCTCCGTCAAATCCAGGCAGCCTTGTGACTTCCCCTCTCCGTAATCTTCCGATCCCTTCCGCGATCAGAGCCCCTGATGCTTTACGAATCTCCTCCAGGGGAAGCTCCCGCAGGATCGAAAACTCCGGCCCCAGCTTCCTGAGCATGGACAGGTATTCTTTTTCTACCCAGGCGCTGGCTGCCGAACGTCCCACCGATGCGCCAATGACCTCCGGCAGTGGAACCAAACTTTCAAACGGTGCCCCATGCTCTTTCCTGTATCCTTCCGGTCGGTCCGCAAGCTGCTCGATCCGGTGGGATACCCCCACGGTCAGCTTCCGTTTGCAGACCGGACAGATTCCTCCGTATTTGTTCGTCTCCGACGGGGACAGGCAGAGTCCGCATTTCCTGTGTCCGTCGTAATGATACTTGCCTTCCTCCGGAAAAAATTCAATGGTTCCCGCCAGTCCTTCCCCTGTCTGGATAGCTTTTCTTAAGCCTTCATAGGACAATTCGATCTCCACCAAATTGGCTTCTCTTCCCAGCTTTGCCGGCGAGTGGGCATCGGAATTGGAGATCAGCTGGTAAGAGTCCAGCGCCGAGACTCTCCAGTTCATGGGCGGGTCAGAAGAAAGCCCAGTCTCCACGGCATGAATATAAGAAGACAGATCCCCATAGCACTCTTCCACAGAATCAAAGCCGGAAAATGCGCCGAACAGTGAAAAATGCGGTGTCCAGATATGTGCCGGGACATACACGGCTTCCGGGCAGGATTCTAGAAGAAGTTCCAGCAGGTCGTGGCAGTCCAGCCCCAGTATGGGCCTTCCGTCCGAATGGATATTCCCCACGGCCTCCAGCTTTCGCGAGACAATCTCCGCCTCCTCCAGTCCTGGAAGCAGGATCAGGCTGTGCACTTTCCTCACTCGGTCGTATTTTTTGTAGATGGAACTGATCTCCCCGGTAATGACAAAATGGGGCTGCAGACTGTCCGCAGCCATGTGATCTTTGATCCGATATTCTTTTTTTAATACATAAAGGCCATTTCCCGAAGGCTCTAGCTTTTCTTCAAGCTCTTTCCTCCACTCCGGATGCGTAAAGTCTCCGCTTCCCACGATTCCGATTCCCTTGCGCCTGGCCCACAAATCCAGATATTCCGGCATACAGTCTTTGCTGGTCGCCCTGGAATAATGGGAATGAATATGTAAATCCGCAATATACATAAAAATCCTTCCTTACCACTTTTCTACAAATCCAAAAGTGTCATCTGATATTCTTTACAGGAAATTGCTTTTCGTTCTTTTATCACATCATCTGCCCCAATCTCTCCAAAAAGAAGCGGTGAGGCCGGATTATGAACCTGTGTATTTTTCATAACTGCTTTATGACTATAATTTGCGTAACAATACAAACATCCATTTTTACAGGTATTATAAGTTCCGATATCTATACTGGCAATACAGCCACATTCTGTTCGTTGATTTGGGTCCTTGCCTATCGCTAGTTTACATTTTCCAATCCGTTCCAATCTCTCCTTGTCAATACAGTGCGCATGAGAAATCCCTAATTTGTCAGATTCTATTGCTTCTGCACAAGTGTCTATATAAAACCCGTATTCTTCCGCAACATCTGAGAATCTCTGCAGAATTTCAAATTGCTGCTCTCTTTTCTCTTGTCGGATTTTTAAAGGCTGCGTATTCCGGGCAGTATTTCGATACCAATCAAGAAAACTTATGGTGCATTTTTCTGTATAGTCGCCAAGTTTTTGTGCTAATACCTTAAAATATTTACAGTGGTATTCCATCGTATATCTGTCATTGAATAAAATAGGATCGTATCTCCATATTACCTTTTCACGCCCAATTAATTGAGATAACTTTTGAAATGCAGGTATGATGATCTTATTCTTTGATGGAAGATTGGGTTCTACGTCTGTATCATACGCATTCAGCGTAAACTGAAAGTAGTAATGATATCCATCCAATTCAGAAAGGCGGCTCAACATCGGTACAGGATTTTTCGTCCAAAAAACGATTCCGTCCACAACGTCAGGAGACAAATTGATTCTTCCAATTTGATGGATATTCATAGGATTTCTTACCAAAACATACTCTTCTTTGAGTCTGTTGAACAGCCATTCCGAATAGTATGTCGGAATATCCGTCCTCCGGCTCGCACTAATTATCATTCTCTCACCACCTCTGCCCCAAAATTTTTACTCACACCACCAGCATCGCATCTGGAAAAAACGAGCGGTGCGGGGAGACTTTCCCTGCACCGCTTTTCCGTATAATTATAGTAGCAGGTTCGGGTGAAGAAGTCAATGGGTTTGGGCAGTCTTCATAGAGGATTTAATCGGATTCCCATAATCAATCATCAAATTATTATTTCCTGCACCGGATAACCGTTAGCGCATTTACAACAAGCTTGATTTATTTGCAAACACTTTCTGGCTCGACACGTCCATTTTGATGTCAGAGCCTCCCGACGTTCGCGGAAACAAATCCAGCCGATTTCATCTGAAAATATCGAAATTTGCCTCGTCCGCTTCAAGTCCATTAGTTCGCGGGAACATATCCGAGATTTCCTGAAACCTGCGTGAAA
>JAAWBT010000007.1 GCA_022792835.1 Lachnospiraceae bacterium
TAGGCAGTATCGGCGGTGTTACTATTTCCTACCCAAAAGGACGCACGTCTCCACCCCCACAGTCATCGGGAACATATCCACCGGCTGCACCTGCTCCAGATGATATCCTGCGCCGCAAAGTACCTTCAAGTCCCTGGCAAGGGTGGCAGAATCGCAGGAAACGTAGACAATCCGCTCCGGTTCCATATGAACCATTGTATGAAGAAGTTTCTCGTCGCAGCCTTTTCTCGGCGGATCCACAACAATCACATCTGCCGAAGCCTCTGGATGGCGCTTAAGCCAGTCCGGCAGCACCTCTTCTGCCTTCCCCACAAAAAATTCCGCATTTGTGATGTTGTTTATGACCGCATTCTCTTTTGCGTTTTCAATCGCCGCCGGGACCACTTCTACTCCGTACACCTGTCCTGCCTCTTTTGCCAAGAATAAAGAGATTGTACCGATGCCGCAGTACAAATCCCACACGGTCTCCCGGCCGGTGAGGCCTGCAAACTCCAATGCCTTCTGGTAAAGCTTTTCTGTCTGGCGAGGATTCACCTGATAAAAGGACTGAGGAGAAATCTGGTAGCTCAGGCTACCGATCTTGTCTGTAATGTGGGGCTTTCCGGCCAGATGTTTCATCCTGGTTCCCAGGATCACATTGGTCTTCTGTTGATTGATATTGAAAGAGATTGAGGTCATTCCCTCCACTTTCATAAGCCGCTCTGCCAGCGTCTTCTCATGGGGAAGCTCTGAACCATTGATCACCAGACATACCATGATCTCCCCTGTGTGGTATCCTGTGCGGATCAGCACATGACGGACCAGCCCTTTGTGACAGATCTCATCATAAGGACTGATGTTATATTCTTCCATAAACAGCCGGACGATCTCCAAGATCCGGCGGCATATCGGTGCCCCCAAAAAACAATCTTCGGTCTCAATGATCGAGTGGGTACGCCCTGCATAAAAACCGTAGAGAATCCGCCCGTCCCTTCCTCTTCCAAAAGGGAACTGCTCCTTATTCCTATAGCGGAATCCTCGCTTTCCCTCTCTCTCCTCCTCCATGCCAAGAATCGGCTCCATGGGGAGTGTTTTTTCCTCAAACCCACCAATCCGCACCAAATGATTTCTTACCTTGTCCTCTTTAAATCGGAGCTGCCGCTCATAGGACATGGCCTGAAGCTGGCAGCCGCCGCAGGCTGACGCCACTGGGCATAGAGGTTTCACCCGAAAAGGCGATGACTCCAGGACACGCGTCAGCTTCCCGTAGCCATAAGTTTTTTTTGCCTTGATGACCTTTCCCTCAATCCGGTCCCCAATCAGCGCATCTTTAACAAAGAGGGTATAGCCATTCCATCTGCCTATACCCTCTCCCTGCTCACTCATATCTTCAATCACTGCTTCAAATATCTGATTCTTTTCCAAAATAGATAATCTCCGTTCTTTACCATTCTGAAGTCATACGCACATTGGAATCCAGAAGCCGGTTGAATCCAAGCCATCCATGATTGTTCGCATTTCCTGCAAACAGTTCCTTGAACGTCTGCATCTTTGCATCCAGATTATCTGCAAAGTTCAGGGCCAGAGCCTCTGCCAGAGCCGGTTTCTTTGGTGAACCGTACTCATACTCTCCATGATGGGCCAAAATACAGTGTTTCAGTTCTGAAGCCAGCTTCACCGGAAAACCGGGAATCTCCTTCATCTTTTCCTCCAGCATAATTGTCCCGATCACAATATGTCCCAGAAGCTGCCCCTCATCCGTGTAATCATTCTCCGGAAAATCAGAAAGCTCCCTGACCTTTCCGATATCATGAAACAGTGCGGCCCCCATCAAAAGATCCCTCTTTAAAACAGGATATTGTCCGCAGTAAAAATCACAGAGCTTCATGACACTTAATGTATGCTCCAAAAGCCCCCCTACAAATCCATGATGAACAGTTTTTGCCGCCGAATGCCCTTTAAATCTCTGGATAAACTCCGTATCTTCCACAAAAAATTTCTCTGCCAAGGCGCGCAGCGGATCGTTTTTCATGGTTTTGATAAGCCCGGTCAGTTCTTTGTACATGGTTTCAATATCTTTTTCTGACACCGGCAGATAATCTGCCGGCTCATACTCCCCCTTCTGAGCCACCCGCAGACGTCGGATATTCACCTGAATCGATCCCTGAAAGCTGGTGACATCTCCGTCAATCCTCACATAATCAAGCGCCTCAAAGTGGTCGATCCCCCCAGAAAGCTCCCACACTTTCCCGTCAACCACTCCTGTTTTATCCTGCAGCATCAGCGAATAATAGGTCTTGCCCATTTTCGTCTTTGCGACCTGCTTGGCTTTACACAGGTAAATCTCTGAAATCCTCTCGCCTTCCCGCAATGTTGTAATATATTTCATACTCTTCCTTTCACCGCTCTGTCAGCGCCCGCCTAATATCACATCAAATTCCATTGCCGTGTAACCATCCCGGCCAACCCGCTGTATATGGGCCGTCACCGGCTCTTCGGGAAGCTTGCCTTCCAGAAATCCCTCCAGCATGTTCACCGACAAGATCTCTGTATCGTCCAAAGCCACCAATACATCTCCGCTCTGAAGCCCTGCATTGTAAGCCGGCCCTTCAAGAACTGCCTCTGATATATAAACCCCTCTGGGAATCTTCCGGGTCTCACTGATCTCCTCCGTGACATCCTGTCCCACAATTCCCATATAAGCCAGCACAGAACCATTGGAGAGCCGCTCAATGCTGCTCTTTAAATCAGAAATCCCGATTGCCCCGGCTGTAGCGGAACCAGCCGCCCCGGCTGTAAGCAGTCCGATAATCTGCCCTTTCAGATTAACTACAAACCCTGTCGCCTGGCTGCCCACGGATACATCTGTATAGATCATCCGGACATCCATATCCTCCCTCTGCACACCTGACCTGACATAAGTGATCATCCCATAGACAATTGACCCGACGAAATCCTTGGGACTGCCTGCCAAAATCACTGGCTGTCCCAACTTCGCTTCAATAGAGTTTCCCAGGGGGACCGGCTGAACCTGCTCTCTGGTGTCCTCATCCACACTGGCCAGAGGGACACTGACAATGGCGATGCCTGTCCGACCATCTGCTGACTTCACAGAAGCAGCCGCTTTTGTCCCATTGCAGAAGGTCACTTCCACTGTCACCTCCCCTTCCTGAGTCCGGTATCCGGTGAGGATCAGCATTTCGTAGGAGGTAATATTCCAGACCACCCCAGAAACCTTTCCTTCCGTCTCAATAGGATTGTCAAACAGATCGGTGGTCGGTGTCCTGGTAGTAACTGTTACCACTCCTTTATTTACCTTTGTAGCGATCTCTCCGAGGGCCCGGTACAGATTTTCATAATCCGTAATATTCCACTGGTAAGACTCCACAGCAGACTCCACGACCTCCTTGATATCCTCCGTCGGCTGTGTTTCTGTCTCCGGTTCAGTTGGAAGCTGCTCTGACTCCGCTATCTGAGGTGGCTCCGATTCCGGAGGTCTGGTCATCTCCTCATCCCTCGGAAGATGAATGGCTGTTTCCTCCGGTATTTCCTCTTTTCGAAACCACTCTTCCATATGAGGACGCAGAAACACAAAAACCAGACAGGCAACCGTACCGAAAATCACTGCGCTGACAAACAGCGTGATTCCCCTTCTCACCCATCTTCTCCGGCTTTCCAGACGGTCAAGAATCCGCTCCCGCACAAAAACTCGTTCCGATTTCTGGGAATCCTCCTGATTCGATCCCTCCTGCGTGTTCTCATCCAGCTCTTCCAGGTTTTTCTTTTCTAAATCTGCCATGTAAAAATCTCCCTGATAACAGATACCCTGCTTCACTGTTTTCCATTATAGATGATATCCTTCTTTTTTTGAAGTGTTTTCACAAACTTTTTCACAAAAGCCGTGGAAATTCTGGTATACTATCACTCGAGGAGAATAATTATGAACCAAAAAGCTTTGCATACACTGGAATTTGAAAAAATCATTGAAAAACTGACGGAATTTGCCGCAAGCCTCCCTGGAAAAGAGCTCTGCAGGAAGCTTACTCCTTTTACCTGGCCTGAGGACATCCACCTGGCCCAGCGTGAGACCAGTGACGCCTTGCGGCGCACCATCCTAAACGGTTCGCCGTCCTTTTCCGGCGTCCGGGATATCCGCGGCCTTCTCAAACGCCTGCAGATCGGAGGCGTTCTTGGCATGCCTGAGCTGCTCCACCTTTCTGGCCTTTTAACTGCAGCTGCCAAGGCAAAATCCTATGGCAGAACCAGCGGCGACAGCCTGAAAAGGAGCGCCGTTCCCACAAAACAGCCCGAAACAGCAGAAGAAGAATTTTCTGATTCTCTGTCAGAACTTTTCCAGCTTTTAGAACCGCTCACCCCATTGAACCAGGAGATCGGTCGTTGTATTTTGTCAGAGGAAGAAATGAACGATGACGCCAGCCCCGGCCTGCGCCATATACGTCGAGCCATGCGCATCACTGGAGAAAAGGTTCACAGCCAGTTAAATACCCTGTTAAACGGAAACCGTGCCTATCTTCAAGATGCAGTCATCACTGTGCGGAACGGCCGTTACTGCCTGCCGGTGAAAGCCGAATACAAAGGACAGGTTCCCGGCATGGTCCATGACCAGTCTTCTTCCGGCTCCACTTATTTCATTGAACCCATGGCCATTGTCCGTCTGAATAACGAACTCAGAGAGCTGGAAATCCAGGAACGAAAAGAAGTAGAAGCCGTTCTGGCCTCTTTGAGTGCCATGGCCGCTGAACAGGTCCTTTTTCTGGAATCGGATTACGAACTTTTAGGACGTCTGGATTTCATTTTTGCCAAAGCCGCTCTTTCTTCCTATTATAAATGCAGCGAACCCCGTTTCAATACGGACGGCTACATCCATATCCGGGATGCCAGACATCCTCTGTTGGATGCCAAAAAAGCAGTTCCCATCACAGTCACCTTGGGGAAGGATTTTGACCTTTTAATTGTCACGGGTCCCAATACCGGCGGCAAGACTGTTTCTTTAAAAACAGTCGGGCTCTTCACAGTCATGGGGCAGTGCGGCCTTCACATTCCCGCTGCTCCTGACTCAGAGTTGGCAGTCTTTGAGGAGGTGTTCGCTGATATCGGCGACGAACAAAGTATTGAACAAAGTCTCAGTACTTTTTCTGCCCATATGACCAATATCGTCTCCATTTTGGAACAGGCAGACAGCTCTTCTCTGGTACTTTTCGACGAGCTCTGTGCCGGAACCGACCCGACAGAAGGAGCAGCTCTGGCGATTTCCATCCTGTCTTTCCTGCACAATATGCAGGTGCGGACCATGGCCACCACTCATTACAGCGAATTAAAAGTGTTCGCTCTGTCCACCGACGGAGTGGAAAATGCAAGCTGTGAATTTAACGTAGAGACCCTGCGGCCCACATACCGGCTGCTCATCGGTATTCCCGGAAAAAGCAATGCCTTTGCCATCGCCGGAAAACTGGGGCTTCCCGATTTTATCATTGAAGATGCAGGGAAACGGATCGGCAGCGAAGACATTGCCTTCGAGGATCTGCTTTCTGATCTGGAAAAAAGCCGTCTGGAACTGGAGAGGGAACGGGCGGAAGCGGAAAGCTACCGGACAGAAGCCCAAAGGCTGAAGGAACGGCTGGCTGGAAAGCAGAGCCGTCTGGATGAAAACCGAGAAAAAGTTCTGGCCCGTGCCAATGAAGAAGCCCGCCGCATTTTAGCTGACGCCAAGGCCACAGCCGACGAGACCATAAGGAATATCAACCGTCTCGCCTCCCAGAGCGGCGTGGGAAAGGAGCTGGAAAAGGAGCGGCAAAAACTGAAAAAACAATTGGACAAGGCAAATGAACGCATGGCAGTCAAGGCGAAAAAGCCAAAAAAAGCTTATCGACCAGAAGATTTCCAAATCGGAGATGCGGTCCGGGTATTGTCCATGAGTTTAAACGGCACGGTCAGTACCCGCCCCAATGCAAAAGGAGATTTGTATGTCCAGATGGGAATCCTCCGTTCTCAAGTCAACATAAAAGATCTAGAACCTCTGCAGGAAGAAACCATATCTACCCCTGCCGGGAATTTCGGTTCTGGCAAGAAACGGCCCCAGGAGAAGGGACATTCCGGCGGTTCCATCGGCATGTCCAAGTCCATCTCGATCTCTCCGGAAATTAATCTGATCGGAAAAACTACTGATGAGGCTCTGCCAGAACTGGATAAATATATTGACGACGCCTATCTGGCCCATCTGCCCCAGGTCCGTGTCATCCATGGACGGGGGACCGGAGCCTTAAAAAAAGCGGTCCACCAGTTTCTGCGCCGCTGCCGTCATGTGGCTTCCTACCGCCTCGGCGAATTCGGAGAAGGCGGCACAGGCGTTACAATTGTAGAATTTTCTCATGACAAGTAAGTGAGGGGGATCCCTATGCCATCAAAACAAAAAATCTTGATTGTAGATGACGATGAGAATATCGCAGAGTTGATTTCTCTCTATCTCATAAAAGAATGCTACGAAACGAAGATTGTCCATGACGGCGAGTCTGCCCTGCAGGCATTTCTCGTCTTTTCACCGGATCTGATCCTTCTTGATCTGATGCTTCCTGGCATCGACGGCTATCAAGTCTGTCGGGAGCTCAGAAAGGACACTTCTGTTCCCATCATCATGCTCTCCGCCAAAGGAGAAATCTTTGACAAAGTTCTGGGACTGGAGCTGGGCGCTGACGATTACATCATCAAACCCTTTGACTCAAAGGAACTGGTCGCCAGAGTCAAAGCCGTACTCCGCCGTACAGCTTCTTCTGCCCCAGCTGCCTCTGGGGGGACTCAGGGACAGTACGTGGAGTATCCGGACCTGGTGGTCAACCTGACCAACTACTCCGTGATCTGCATGGGCCGTTCTGTGGAAATGCCGCCCAAAGAACTGGAACTTCTCTATTTTCTGGCAGCCTCCCCCAACCAGGTCTTTACCAGAGAACAACTTCTGGACCATATCTGGGGCTATGAGTACGCCGGAGACACCAGGACCGTGGATGTCCACATCAAACGCCTCCGTGAAAAACTGGACGATCATCCTGCCTGGCAGCTTTCCACTGTGTGGGGCATCGGCTACAAATTTGAGGTAAAGCGATGAGAATTTCTCTTTATATTAAAGTGTTGTTCGGCTATCTCATATTTGGAATCCTAGGGTTTATCACCATTGCCTTTTTTTCTTCTAATATGACTCTCCAGTATTTGGTCAGAGACCGAGCCGATCAGCTTTACAATGAGGCCAATATGATCGCTGCCACCTGCCGTGAAAAATATTCTGGCTCTGACATCCGAATCGACTCTCTGAAACCGCAGCTTTCCTCCATCGCTTCCTATTTCGACGCAGATATCTGGATTGTCGAACAACAGGGCAAGATCGTATTCCGGAGCGATGAGAAAAAAGCGGATATGCTGATCGAGGATTTTGACCCTTCTGAACAGGGACGGGGCCGCTACGTGATCGGACATTATTATGATCTTTTTGAGGATTCTGTCCTCACGGTCATGGCACCCGTCTCCGCCAATTTCAGTACTTACGGATACGTGGTGGTCCATCAGTCCATTTCCCGCATCTATGAGGTCCGGGATAAGATCCTGAATATTATTTATATGACTTTTCTGATCATCCTGGCCCTCTCCCTGCTTATTCTCTGGATCATCCGCATCTGTATCCTGCAGCCAATCAAACAGATCACCATCGCTGCCAGTGAATACGCGACGGGAAATTTAGATTATGAACTGAAAATCCACTCCGAGGACGAAATCGGTTATCTGGCCAACACCCTTAAATTTATGGCTCATGAACTCAGCAACAAGGAGGCAGACCAGAGAAAATTTATTTCCAACGTCTCCCACGACTTCCGCTCTCCCCTGACCTCCATCAAAGGGTATCTGGAAGCTATTATCGACGGCACGATTCCTCCACAAATGCATGAAAAATACATGAAGCTCGTCATTTCCGAAACAGAACGGCTCACCAAGCTGACTGCCAGCACTCTGGCCCTCCAAACTCTGGATGCCAAAGGCAATCTTCTGGACATCACATCCTTTGACATCAATCAGATTATCCGCAATACGGTGGCTGCTTTCGAGGGAAGCTGCCAGCCGAAAGGATTGACTTTCGATTTAATTTTTGGCGAACGCTGTTTTCTGGTTCAGGCAGATATGGGAAAAATCCAGCAGGTCCTCTACAACCTGGTTGACAATTCTATTAAGTTTTCCAGGCCAGATTCCACCATCTGGATTGAGACTTATGAGCGGCGGGAAAAAATATTTGTCTCTGTCAAAGACAGCGGCGTAGGAATCCCCAAGGATAGCCAGAAAAAAATCTGGAACCGCTTCTACAAATCAGATTCTTCCCGTGGGAAGGACAAAACCGGCACCGGGTTGGGACTTTCTATCACCAAGGAAATCATTGCCGCCCATAATGAAAATATTGATGTGATCAGCACGGAAGGCATCGGTACAGAATTTATTTTCACCCTGCCTAAAGCAAACCAAAACCGCGTCTGATTACATCCTCTAGATCTTTTTCCATTTGATCTCTCTAATTCATTCTGATCTATGTACATCAAAACGGGCATGTGCTCTCGCACATGCCCGCTGCATTGAATCGGTATTTTCTATGTAATCCCTATGGATTATTTCAGATACTGATCAACATTGTCCTTGGTTACCAGAACGAAAGGAATCGGATCATTGGTCCACTCTTCGCCGTTCATGATCGCCTCGATGATATTGATAGCAGCCTGAAGCTGGCCAACACCATCCTGATATACGGTAGCGCCAAGCTCACCGTCTTTGATCATCTGAAGAGGTCCCTGGTTTCCGTCAACGCCTACGCAGACAACATCGCTTCTGCCATTCTGATTCATGTAACGCTGTACAGCGGAAGACATATCGTCATTATCGCAGATAACAGCTACCAGCTCATCGCCATACTTGGTCAGAGCGTCAGTCGCCTGGTTCACCGCAGAGTCAGCGCTCCACTCTACGTTGTAAGCCTCACCGATCATCTCGAACTTATCATTTGCATCCATTACCTCATGCATACCCTCGCCTCTGGCGATCTGAGCGGAGTTACCCTGAGCGCCCTGGCAATGCAGATACTTGCCGCCGTCGGGGCACTGGCTCACAACCCACTCTGCAAGCATCTTGCCAGCTTCATGGTCATCAGAGATGGTAAGAGCAACTGCTTTTTCTGCAGTGCTGGTGGTATCGGAGTTTACACACAGTACGTTGATACCGGCATCTGCCATCTTGGTAACAGCGGGATCGGAAGCATCCTTCTCAGCGGGAAGAATGATAACGAAATCGCAGCCCTTTGCGATACAGTCATCAGCCAGGTTGATCTGGATGTTAGGGTCAGTCTGTCCGTCGAGAACTGTGGTCCAGTCAGCAATCTTGCCGTCTGCTTTCCACTGATCAAAGGTAGTCTTTGCCAGATCGTTGATTGCGATATGGAATACATCAGTCAGGTTCTTGGAAATGTAACCAATGATAATCTTTCCGTCGCCGTTTACATCAGCTACAATGTCACCAGCCGGAGCTGCTGCCTGAGTCTCACCTGCTGTCTCGCTCTCCTTGGGAGCTTCCGTCTCCTTGGGAGCTTCCGTCTCCTTGGGAGCTTCCGTCTCCTTGGGAGCTTCTGTCTCAGCCTTGGTCTCGGGAGCTTTGGTTTCTTCTTTCTTGTCGTCGCCGCCGCAAGCTGCCAGGCTGAACACCATCATGGATGCCAGAACTACTGCCAACACTTTCTTCATGTTTCTTTTTCCTCCTTTTTTTATATGCTTGTCTTCAAGCTGATACAATAATAGCACAGACAATTGCAGAAGTCAACGTGCTTTTATAATCTTCTTAATGAAACTTGTGATTTTTCCCCTCAATATTAGTGATCAACTTTTTTCAAAACAGCAGACTATCCAATTTTTAATAGAAAATTCATGTTCATTTTGACAAATTCGACTTTTTTTTATTTTTTCACAAAATAATATTTCACCAAACCAACACCCCGGCAAGAATCTGCCGGGGTGCTTCATAGATGTTATCTGCAATTTTTTCTTTGGAAAGCTCTTATTTACGGTTTCTCCCGTTGATCGCCATATCCAGCATAACCGTAAGGATAATCACGAGACCACGGATGATGGACTGGAAATTCGCGCTGACGCCGACCATATTGATACCATTGTAGATAAAGCCGACGATGAAAGTACCGATCAGTACGCCGGGCATAGTGGCAATACCGCCTGCAAAGGAAGTACCGCCGATGACGCAGGCTGCAACTGCGTCTGTCTCATAGCCTTCACCGATGTTGGACTTTGCGTTTCCGGTCTTTGCAGCCAGCAGGATCGCCGCGATACCTGCCAGGAAACCACTGATGGCATAAGCATAAATCTTAATCCGAAATACATTGACGCCAGAAGCCAATGCTGCGTTGGGGTTGCCGCCCACAGCCAGGATATAACGTCCCAGCTTTGTCCAGTGGAACATCAGGTACATCAGAGCAAACACCACCAGATAAATCACAATCGGAAGCGGAATGAAGCCGAACACATTCGTATAGTAAATCTTTGCAATGTCATTTCCCAGCTGGATACCCTGACCGCCGCTGAGTACGAGAGAAGCGCCACGGATAACCAACTGCATGGACAGCGTAACAACAAAGGGGAACATATTGAACTTTGCAATGAGGAAACCATTGATGAAACCAAACAGGGTCGTCATTGCGACTGCCGCCAAAAGGCCGACAACCAGAGGAAGTCCCTTCTGGGTCGTACAAATTCCGAGGATAACACCGCCGAGAGCCACCTGCGCACCTACGGTCAGATCAATACCGCCGGTGGTGATCGCCATACACATACCATAGGCCAGCATACCGTTGATGGTAATCTGCGTAGCAACATTAACCAGGTTGGTTGGCTTCAAAAACAGAGGTTCCATGATACCGATGATAATGATCATGAACACCATGACAATACTGATACCGTATTTTCCCATCATGCTGCGGAAGGTATCCCGCTCCATTCCCAAAATCTTTCCTTCTTTTTTCTGCGCCATTTTCTATCTCCTCCTACTTTCCACCGAATTCTTTCGCCAGAATTACTTCCTGGGTTGCCGCGCCGCTTAACACTTCTTCACGGCTCACTTCACCGTTGAGCTTGCCCTCATGATAGATCAGAATCCTGTCACTCATTCCCATAACCTCAGGGAGCTCAGAAGAAATCATGATGACAGCCATGCCTTTGGCGGCAAACTGACACATTAAAGTATGGATCTCCGACTTGGCGCCCACATCCACGCCTCTGGTCGGCTCATCAAGGATCAGCACCTTGGGACCTGCCATGATCCATTTTGCGATAACCACCTTCTGCTGGTTGCCGCCTGACAGGGAGTAGGCATTGTGCTCGATGCTTCCCGCCTTGACAGTCAAAAGCTTCGCATACTCCTCACACTCTTTCTTCTCACGGTTCTGGTTGATCAGAAGCCCTTTCTGCCTTGCCGGCAGATTCGGAAGAGAAATATTCTCTCTCAGAGAACGGAACAGACAAAGACCGAAATCCTTTCTGTCCTCATTCACCATACAGACACCTTTGTTGATGGCATCTCTGGGGCTCTTAATGGTGATTTCCTCACCATTCAGCCACATCTTTCCGCTTGTCAGAGGGTCCAGACCAAAGATCGCCCTCATGGTCTCACTCCGTCCGGAACCAACCAGACCGGTTAACCCCAAGATTTCACCTGCGTGGACTTCAAAGCTGATATTCTCAAATCCCTGTCCGGTCAGCCCCTCTACTTTGAACACCACATCGCCGATCTCACAGTCCGTCTTGGGGAATACATTTTTCACCTGACGGCCTACCATCATGGAAATCAGCTCATCCCTGGTGACGCCGTCCATGGAGCGGGCGCCCACATAAGTCCCGTCACGGAATACGGCTACGCTGTCACAGATCTCAAAAATCTCATCCATACGGTGTGAAATATAAATAATAGACACACCCTTGGATTTCAAATCGCGGATGGTTGCAAACAGATGTTCCGTCTCCTCGCTGTCCAGAGAGGAGGTAGGCTCATCCATAATGATCATCTTTGCATCACAGGACACGGCCTTGATGATCTCCACCATCTGCATCTGTGCCAGAGTCAGATTCCGCATCATCGTGGTAGCCGGATAGGCAAAACCAAACTGATCCAGAATTTCCTGTGCCCTCTTATTCTGGGCCTTCTTATCCAGGAAAATTCCTTTTGTACTTTCTCTCTTCAGAAAGATACTCTCTGCGATCGTCAAATGCGGTTCCGGGTTCAATTCCTGGTGGATCATAGAGATACCGGCATGCATTGCTTCCACCGGACCTCTGGCGGAATAAGGTTTTCCCTCAAAGGTCATTGTGCCCGCATCGGGCTGATGGAGGCCGATCACAGCTTTCATCAGGGTCGACTTCCCCGCACCGTTCTCACCAAGCAGTGCAATGACTTCGCCCTTTTTCACATGGAGCTGGACATCTGCCAACGCCTGAGTACCGCCGAATGCCTTGTAGATTCCTTCGCATTCAAAGATGTACTCCTCCTTGTTTCTCATTTCTTCTCCCAACTTTTCTCACCTCTATGCTTTCTTTTTCAGGCCAGTCTTAATGTCTGCGCCCCATCAATGTTACTCGCTGCAAAACATCCTTTCCGGCTGTATAAGTATCTTTAAAGAGCTGATAATACTCTTCGTAGACCTTATGGTTTCCGGCATCAGGAAATACTGTGAAATCCTTGTACTTCACCACTGCCTGACAGCCCTCCTCAATGTCCCGGTAAATACCTGCGCCGACTCCTGCTGCGATGGCTGAGCCAAGGCCCGCCTGCTCTTCAGTGTCCGCCACTTTTAAGGGAATGCCGAAAACGTCTGCCTGAATCTGAAGCCAGGGCGCGCTCCTCGCGCCGCCGCCGGAGGCCACCATGGTCTCTGCCTTAAGCCCCAGCTCGCCGCAGACCTCAATGCACTGATTCAGGGCGAAAGCCACCCCCTCCATCACTGCCCTTGACATCTGGGGCCGTCCCGTGTTCAGATTCACGCCCA
>JAAWBT010000035.1 GCA_022792835.1 Lachnospiraceae bacterium
ATATACATCATCGCATTGGAAGCCGTCTCCGTAAGCTGTCTCACCACGCCAGACTCCTTAAACAGATTGCCCAGCATCAGCATACCGACCAGGGGAGCCGTAGAAGGCAGGATCATACAAACCACGATGGTAACGATGACCGGGAAAAGAATCCTCTCCAGCTTGGAAACAGGACGGAGCTGTTCCATCTTGATCTTCCGCTCCTTCTCTGTGGTCAGCGCCTTCATGATAGGCGGCTGGATGATCGGAACCAGGGACATATAGGAATAAGCCGCCACGGCGATGGGGCCCAAAATCTGCTGCTGTCCCAGCTTGTTGGCTAAAAAAATGGAGGTGGGGCCGTCCGCACCGCCGATGATGGCGATGGCCGCCGACTCCATTCCGTTGAAGCCCATCAACATGGCGCCGATATAGGCGGCATAGATACCAAACTGGGCCGCCGCGCCGAGAAGAAAGCTCTTAGGATTGGCGATCAGCGGGCCAAAGTCCGTCTGGGCGCCCACGCCCATGAAGATCAGACAGGGCAGGATAGCCCATTCATCCAGCTGGAAGAAGTACCAGAGCACGCCGCCGGCCTGCTCCACGCCGTCCACCACCGTCGGCTCTGCCATGATCTGAGGGTAAATATTTACAAGTAACATGCCAAAGGCAATGGGCGTTAAGAGAAGCGGCTCAAAGCCCTTGGCGATTGCCAGGTAAAGGAACACGCAGGCGACCACGATCATCAGGTAGTTTCCCCAGGTGAGGTTGAAAAACGCAGTCTGCTCAAGCAGGTTCCCCAACGTATCTAATATATTCATTGTGCTACCTCCCATTTCGCATTGTAAATAAGTTTCGATTTCCGATTGAACAGAGGAAATTCTTTTTCCCCTGCCCGCCGCGCCGGACTCATGCTGTCAAACAGCCCCTATCCTTATGCGCCCGTGTGCATAAAAACAATGGAAATGAGTATTAGTTCAGGGTCGCGAGAACTGCGCCCGCCGCAATCTCCTGGCCTACGGTTACGTCAATGCTGGCTACGGTTCCGTCCTCAGGAGCAACCACCGGGATCTCCATCTTCATAGCCTCGATGATGACCACGGGATCTCCGGCCTTCACAGCCTGGCCCACAGAAGCCTCAACCTTGAATACCTTGCCTGCCGCGCCGGCTTTCACCTGAATATTTCCTGCGCCTGCTGCGGGAGCTGCCGCTGCCTTGGGGGCCGCTTTGGGAGCCGCCTTAGGCGCTGCCTTGGGAGCTGCCGGTGTGCTTCCTGCTCCTGCCTCTTCTACGGTTACGTCATAAGCTACGCCATTTACTGTAATTGTATAATTCTTCATTGATCCATTTCCTCCTTAATTTGCCCGCGTTCTCAGGGCATCCAGGAACACCCTTGGATGTCCCTCCTGAAAGATATCTGTTTACCAATTTCTGTTTTTCGCTCTCTTGATGGAGCGCACGATAAAGCCGTCCGCAGACGAACTCCCCATGGAAGCCGCCACCGCCGCAGTGATCACCGCGACCAGCTCCAGATCATCCGTTACCTCTTCCTCTATGACAGGCGCCGCCGTCACGGGGGCAGGCGCAGGCGCCGCCGCCCTGGGAGCCTCCGCTTCCTTTCCTTTCCCCTCAATGGACCGGACCGCCTTGCTCATCAGGATGATCACGACAATAATGATGATCAGCACTACGAACACGGTGCCCATACCAAGGATGGTATTGGAAATTGCGTCTAAGAAAATATTGCTTAAACTCATATGGTCACCTCATTTTTATACTGTGCCGTGCTTCTTTGCGGGACGCTCGTCTCTCTTGGTAAAGAGCATCTCGAAAGCTCCGATCACATATTTTCTGGTATCCTGTGCGTCGATGATATTGTCCACATATCCTCTCTTCGCCGCAGACAAGGCACTAGACTGAAGCTCGGCATAAGCCTTTGTCTTCTCTGAAAGAAGAGCGGCGCCGTCCTCTGCTTTTTCAATCTCATCGGCATAGATGATCCTGGCCGCACTCTTGGCGTCCATCATACCGATGGAAGCAGACGGCCATGCGAATACCATATCGGCACCGATGGACTTGCTGTTCATGGCCACATAGGCGCTGCCGTAAGCCGCCCCTACGATCACATTCACCTTAGGCACCGTCGCATCTGCAAAGGCATAGGTCATCTTGGCCACAGATTTCGCAATCTTTCTCTCCTGATGCTTGTTGGCCTTATAGCCCTTCACGTTGGTCAGGGTCAGAACAGGAATCCCAAATGCATCACAGAATTCCACAAACTCAGCCGCCTTCTCACAGCCTGCGCTGGTCAAGGTTCCGTCAAAAGTCTCCGTCACGTTTCCGTCCTCGTCGCACAGTTCAGCGCGGTTCGCCACTGCACCCACAGTACTTCCGTTCAGCCGGATAAAACCGGTGACCATTTCCTTCGCATATGCTCTCTTCGTCTCAAAGAAGAAGTTCTCGTCTGAAATCATGGACAGGGCAATGGAGGTATCTCCTGTGCAGTTTTCCAGTCCTTCACATACACGGTTTAAATCATCCGTACATTCGCCGTAGGACAGGTCATCCTCATTGTTCGCCGGCAGTACAGAAACCAGGGCCTTAATCTCCTCAAAGATTTCCGCTTCAGAAGCAGCCACATCCACAGAGCCGACCTTCTCACTCTGATATGCGGCAGAAGCCGTGTCACACTTGGCTGCTGTATTTCCGTCCAGCGCGTTGGGAGCGTTCACAAACAGCTTCGCCTGTTCTTTCTCCATAAAAGTGAAGTCCGTCAATGCGGGAACCACACCCATGCCGCCGCCGCAGGTACCGAATACAGCTGTGATCTGCGGGATCACACCAGAGGCATCCGCCTGATTCTTATAAAGCTCGCCGAATGCCTGAAGAGCATCGGTTCCCTCCTGAAGCCTTAATCCGGCACAGTCGATCAGGCCAATAATGGGAGCGCCCATCTTCATAGCCAGGGCATAGACAGCGGAAATCTTCTTTGCGTGCATCTCACCCATGGAGCCGCCCAGTACGGAAGCGTCCTGGCTGTACACATATACCAGCTTTTCGTCAATGGTGCCGTAGCCGGTGATCACGCCGTCCGCCGGTGTCTCCTTATCCGCCAGATTGAAATCGGTGCTCCTAGCAGTCACGTAGCTTCCGATTTCCACAAAACTCTGAGCGTCCAGTAAGCCGGCGATCCTCTCGCTTGCTTTTCCTGTAGATAAATTACTCATTTTGCAGTCCTCCATTTTTATTTATAAAAAGTAAAACCATTTTCTGCCGATTATAATTATAGCCCATAGAAAATTATTTATCAAGAATATTTTAAGAATTTCGACCGTATTTTCACAGACTTTTTAGAATCCTTTCAAAGCCCCTTAAAAAGGCCTGCAGCAACAAAGATTTAAGATCGCATTGAGGGCAAGGATCTGACAGCACCAGCTGTTCATATTCCCCATACTCCGGCCATATCCCTCCCCCATGGAACGGTACCAGCTCCCGCCGGATTCCAGCTGAGAAAGAAGCATACGGAAACGGGAATTGTCCGGTTCCAGTTCTACAGCCTTTCTCGCTGACTCCAGGGCCTGGATGTTGTTTCCCATACCGGAATTTGCCGCGGCGTGATAATAATACCAGGTCCCTCCCCGTTCCTTGATTCCCTCCAGCACGTGAAGAGCCTCCTTGTAGTGGCCGGAATTGATATAATTGGCCGCTGCCCGCAGATGGCTGTCTGTCTCATTCTCATAGGCGCTTGTCTGTCCCCGGCCATAGGAGCCCCCAAAGCCTCCAAAACCCCGGAATGGGTCAAATCCCCCGAATCCGCCGAAGGGATCGCTGCCGCCCTGCCGATCCCCGTCATAGCTGCCGCTTCCATAGCTGCCGCCCTGCCGTTTCTTCATAATGATATCATAAGCCTGCTGGACCTCCTTGAATCTAGCCTCCGCAATCTCCGGATGGGCGCTGTTCACATTGGAGTCCGGATGATACTTCCTGCTTAAATTCCGGTAAGCCTTTTTTACTTCTTCATCGGAGGCCGAAGGGTCCACCCCCAGCACTTTATAAGGATCCATTCATTTTCTCCCGTTCTTTCTTCCCGCTTTTTGGATCGTTCACAATCCTGTCGTATTTGGTCCAGACACCAGCATACAATATATTCCTTAAAATAGCAACATCCTTTAAAATCGGCAGCCGTTCAAATTCCTTTGCGCAGCCGGCCATCATCATGGTCAAAACCTGGGCAAACCATTCCTCAAAGCCCGGCCGGTCTTTCTGAAACAAAAGCGGATTATACCGCCCCCGCCGCCCATCCCGGGGAAGATCCTCATAAGCGTCCATCAGATAAATAAATTTACCAAGATAAAACCCCATGGCACGTAAAGATTCCTCCCACTGGTCCTTTTTCCAGACCAAAATCTCGCCAAGGAGCTCTCCCATACATCCCGCCGCCCCATCCAGGTCGGCGCTTTTTTCCTTTTCATAGCCGTGAAGTTTCTGGATACAGCTGCCCGCTGCCCGCCACTGCCTGGGATACCGCCCTTTCAGGACACCACATTTTTTCTTTAGCATTCCCGCTGCTGCCAGACTACATGCATTTTTATCGTCCTGCCAGTCATCCATCAGATTATGCCAGGCAAGAAGCACCGTCATATCTGCCGCGTAATCAATATACGGATTCTGAACGGACAAATGTTTTCCCGCCGGATGGAGCACACACCGGCGCATGGCCAGATATTCTTCCCCTTCATAAAGCCCCGTGAGGAGCGCTGCCAGAAAAACCATATCGTAATTTAATGCCATCTGTCCGGAAAATCCATACCGCAGCCTCAAGCTCCGGCAGATTCCGCAATAATAGCCCTGATACCTCTGAAACTCCCGGATCTTAAGCTCTGGTTTGTTGATTGTCACGTAACCGAACATGAAACCTCTCCTCTCCCGTCACTTCTCAGACTACGGCTTCTATGATTCTTGCCGCAGCATTTTTCGAATACTATTTCTGGTTCCCTGCCATTTTACCATTCTCCCCGGAATCTGTAAAGGAGCGATCCTCTCAGAGTTCTCTGATCTCCTGGAACGGATAGAGCTTCAGAGCAATAACGGCCGGATTTTCCCGTGGGACGCCGGTGACATTCCGACGCCCCAAAGGCAGTGCGGGTTTAATTCAATATGATGGCGTTCACTGCCTCCACAAGATCCACCACTTCGCTTCTCGCCACGAACGCTGTCGGTTCCCCATCAACCACAGCGAGGCAATCATTACCGTCCTGTCGGTACAGGCCAATATGTATCATTTTAAAATTGTCATCATTCAGGTAAAGTGTCAGGCTGATTTCTTCTTTATCATAGATCTTATCTTCTGTAAACTCAGTCGCCTTCAGATAAGCCAGTGCATTCCGGAAGTCATCAATGGCAATCGTTTCCCCTTCATATGACCATACCGTTTCTTCCCCATCTTCTTTTGAGGTAAGTGTACAGGTCTGCCCCTCCAGAGAAATATCCACCTGAGTAACTTTCGAAAAATCAGCCCAGAAAACTTCCTGATGGCGCAGTTCATCATAAGATGCTGCCATTAACGATTCATATTCTGTCTCTGTAATCTCATAAATAATCCGGGAATCTCCAATCCGCACATAAGCAGGTACCGATTCTGCCTCTGGTTCATGGCCATCCGGCGTGTCTGTTTCTTCCGAAGACTCTTCCTCTTTGACTTTGGCTTTTTCTTCAGCTGACCGGGAAACATGCAGTACAAAGGTTTTTCTTCCACTATCCTCCCTGTCCTCTTTTTGCGTCGTATACTGTATCGTCGCTGTCAGCTCCGGCTCATTCAGCCCATAGGCCGCCAGTTCTTCCTCTGTCGCGTTGTAAGACACATAATTGACGAGTCCCAGACTGCCGATAGAAGAAAGATACCCCTTTACGGTATCTGTATCCAACGGCAGATATCCATTTTCACCACTGACGAAATAAACATCCTCCTCATGATAAGTGGCATCACTTTCTTCCTGATAAATGATGCTATAATTTTCACTCCCCGCAAATGTAATATCATCTACCTGATCAACATCAGGTGTTTCATCATGAAGGATCATATCTTTCAGCTCAATCTCATAGGTTTCCATCGGGTCCGCAGAGACCAGATATACGTTGCCGTCTCCAATGGACAGGTACCGTTTCTCATCCATGGTACTATAGCCTCCCAGTTCCACCTCATAGCTTTCTTCTGCCGTTTCTATGTGGATACTGCATGTCGGCTCCTCCAGTCCATACTGGTCATAATCCTCCACGTTTTCTATGACAAAGGATACGCCAAAGGACTCAAACACTCCCAGCAGTTCTTTCATTTTTTCTTCGCTGACCGGGAAAGCTTCATCCGCATCATACAGCCACGTCTCATCTTTATGGAAGGCCAGCTTTGTCTCATCATATTCCCAGGAAAGCGCCGTCACATCATCTGCCGCCAATGCCAGAATGATTTCATCGCTGTTTTTAATCTCTTCCCTGCGCCGCTCATACCGGCTGACCAAAAAAGTCACGCCGCAAATAACGGCAAGTACGCCTGATAATACATACAATCTTTTAAACCGCTTCATTTTGCCGCCTCCTTCTGCTCACGACCACACAGACCCCGTATCCCAAAAATACCAGCGGAAAAACGCCGATCATCATTACCTTCAGGTAAGAAGCTGTAGACTCATTGATCGTCAGGTAATTATAGTTCAGAGATTTACTCCGGATTGCCACTGCTTCACGTTCACCGATCATAAAAGAAAGCGCATTCATGCCCAAATCCAGATTGGCGCCGGAAGAATAAGCGTTATACATATCATCAAGAAAATCAGAAGACGCAAACCATACAATCTGGCCGTCGCCGCCGCAATCAACAGATACTGCCGTCGCAAAGGGTCCATCCACATCTCCTTCTTCTTTCTCATAGGTTTCAATGGCATATCCGGCAGTTTTACTGTAAGACATTTCCGATGTGGTCAAAAGCTGTGTGACAGAGCCTGACGTATCTGTAACGGTCAGTCCCAGGGCAATCGGTATAATGGCATAATAATTCCCCTCTGTCAGCGGGTTGGTAATCTCATGATCTGCCATTTCTGGTAAGAGGATATAAGGCTGTTTGAATGCATAATAATTCCTGTCTCCCTCCACCACAATCCCTTCTTCCGCTTCCACGCCGTATTCTTCAAGCAGACTGTACAAAGTCGTCAATGCTCCCCCTTCTACTGGCCCTGCCATTACCATCAATTTGCCGCCATTTGCGGTGTATTCTGCCAGCATCTCCTTTTCTTCCTCAGAAATATCTCTGGTTGGCGCATAAATCAGTACCACGTCCGCTTCTTCCGGCACGGTATCTGAATTCAGCAAAGTGAATGTGGTCGTTTCTATATTCTGCTTTTCGATCTGTTCAGCAAACACAGCAGAAAGCTCCGCCTCGCCATGCCCCTTCGTGATATAAAGCTTTGGATGATCTTCACTGACTACATAATCAATGGCCGAAGTAATCATTCCCTCTCCGTCAAAAGCAGTCGTATAGGAATAGGTCGTCATATCTGCTTCTGTCAGATAGATATCTTCATAGCTGATGTACCGACTGCTGTCTCCGCATTCGACAATTAGGCTGTTATTCGGAACAGTCTCCGAAGTATATTGCTGTGAGAATGCCGGATAGACGTCCGGATTCTTCTTCACCACCTGGATATGTTCCGAAAGGCTTTCATATTTGGCCAATAGATTTTCAATCACCTCGTCTTCTTCGTCCGCCTGAACCACCCAGTAAATGGTCACATCTTTTTCCAGCGCATTGACCACTGCTTTCGTATTGCTGGTAATGGAATACAGCCTGGCCGAACTGATATCCAACTGTGTCAATGTAGATGGCAGTACGGACGCCAGAACATTTATTACAATCAAAATTGCCGATACGATTCCTGTTAGCATCAGCGAATAAGCCCCGCCTTTTAATGCTATTTGATTCTTCATCAGTTGTACCTCCGTTTCTCAAGAGACTGCACAGACAGAAACAGAAAGAACACGATCACTGTCATGTAATATACGATTCCGGTCAGGTCAAATACGCCATTCACAAATTTATAAAAACGCTCGAACAAAGAAAGTTTCTTCATGATATCCGGCAGCAATCCCACGAAACCGGCGCTGTCCATCGCAAAGAGTCCCGCAATGGCAAGGAAAAGAACAGCTCCTATGCCAAAAGACAGTTTGTCATTTCCGGTCAAATGACGGATAATAAAACCAAGGATGACAGCCGCCGCCATCAGCGCAGCAGCAGAGCCAATTGCCGTGGAAGACACATATTCAGCCAGTGTCACGCTGTAATAATTGAAAAGGATAACCGGAATCGTAATTCCCGCTGCAAATCCAAGATTGTCTGTCAGGGACGAAATAAAGGTGCCAATGGCAAGGAACGCCGCCCCCATCATGAAAAACGCAAACAGGGAGCCGTAGGAGGCCGGCAGATAAACCTCCCCAAAGCCGGAAAAAATCAGCGGATAAAAAGAAATAACCACAAGTGGTGCCAGATAAACCACCAAAAGAGCCAGGTATTTCCCGATGATGATCTGAGAAGTTGTAATCGGCAAAGAATATAAAAGCTGATCTGTTTTCTGTCTACGTTCCTCCGCAATTACCTTCATCGTCAAAATCGGGATGATCACCACAAAACCAAGACACACAAAACTCAGCACATACTCAAAATTTGCCACTGCCGACTGAATGTTATAAAGCATCGCCCCAAACCCTACAAAAGCCAGGAGAAATGCCGAAAAAAGATAGGCTGTCAGCGAATGAAAATGGCCTCTCAATTCATGTCCCCATACTGCGATCATTCTTTTTCCACCTCCCTTTCCTCTGAAACCGCTCCATCTGTTAATTCAAGAAAGACTTCTTCCAGATTTGCTTTCTTTGAAACCATCTCAACAATCGCCTTCTGTTTCTCCGCAAATGCAAAAAACACCCGCCGACATACAGACCTGACGTCGTCCATGTCGGCTTTCACATGAATTTTCAAAAGCCCCGTTTCTACCTCATCCAGCGTATATTCTTCACAGATCGCCAGCTTTTCCATGATTTCCTCCGCTTCCTCCAAAAGCGCTTCCACCTTAAAATCAATGCCGTTTGATGACAACATCAGTTTTTCCAGATTTTCCGGCGCATCAAAGGCTACCAGCCTGCCCCCGGCAATGATCAGTACCTTTTCACAGATTGCCTGTACCTCCGAGAGAATGTGGGAGCTAAGAATAACCGTGCGGCTCTCCCCCAGCCGCCTGATCAGATCACGAATCTCAATCATCTGGATCGGGTCAAGGCCTGCAGTCGGCTCATCCAGAATAATAACCTTCGGATTTCCCAAAAGCGCCTGGGCAATCCCTACACGCTGCTTATATCCCTTCGACAATGTACAAATCATTTTGTTTCTGATACTGCCGATCTTTGTCTGATCCATGACTTTTTCCACCTGTCTCGCCAGTTCCATTCCCTTTAATCCTTTCGCCGCGCCGACAAATTTCAGATACTCCTCTGGTGTTTCATTCAGATACAGGGGCGGCTGTTCTGGTAAATATCCCATCAGTTTTTTCGCCATCTGCGGCTCTTCAAAGATATCATAGCCGTCAATTCTGACAGTCCCTTCCGTCGCAGACAAACACCCTGTCATGATGTTCATTGTGGTAGATTTCCCGGCGCCATTCGGCCCTAAAAAGCCATAGACATGCCCCTCCTCAATCTCAAAGGACAAGTTGTTTACTGCCATGAAATCACCATAACATTTTGTCAAATGCTCTACCATGATCATAATATGATCCTCCTCACTTTTTTTCACAGTCATCTGCCTCCATAAAATGCACGCAGACCTCTGCCATCCTTAAGAGTTTACAAAACGGCACTAAAGACAGGCTAAAGAAAGCCGTGAAAAATTTGTGAACTGAAAAGGAAGCAACCACCATCATGGTCACTTCCTTATAAAAATGTCTTTTTATTACCGCCACACCACTTTAAATCCAATGTGATCCGCATCTTTTTTATAAGCGTTAATTTCTCCTCTGTGCTGCGTTACGATTGCTTTGGCGATGGACAGCCCAACTCCGAACCCGCCAGTAAAGGTTCTTGCTTTATCCGCCCGGTAAAACCGGTCGAACCACTTGTCAAATTCTGTCCCGCCTGCGTCTGCATATGTGTTTTCCACATAAAATACCGGATGTCTCTTCTTTTCCAGTCTGAGTCTGATCTCTCCTCCATCCTCACAATATTTGACCGCATTGTCCAAAAGAATGGAAATCACTCTGCGAACTGCTGTCTCATCCCCCATATAATCTACATTCCCATCAATCTGTGCCGCCATAGACTTTCCACGATCCCGCGCCAACATCTGAAATTCCGAAGCAACATCCATGATCATCTCACTCAGGGAAAAACGCCGTATCTCCAGATTTGTCTGCTCCTCATCCATCCTCGCCAGGACAACCAGTTGGTTCACCAGCGCGCTCATGCGTTCACCTTCGCTGCGAATATCTGATAGCCACTCATTTTCGCCGATTTCCGTCTCCAGTATATCCAAATTTGTCATTACAAGCGTCAGTGGAGTCTTTAATTCATGATTCGCATCCGTGATAAACTGTTTCTGCCTTTCATAACTTTCTGCCACCGGACGGACGGCGCGCTTTGAAAAAAATATTACGATGATCCAAATGGCAAAAGCGCTGGCTATGAGCACAACGCCTGCTGCCAAAAGCATCCGCTTCGACATGAACCGGTTCATGCTGCCATCCACATAAACAATCGTCCTTCCACACTCTGTCTGATACTGTTTGTAGCGATAATCCCCCATCCAGCCGCGTTCCCTGCCGCGTTCACATGTTTCTTTTGCATATTCCCGTGCCGTTTCTTCGGTAATCGCAGAAACCGAACCCACATCCACAGCAGTCACCCTATCGCTTCCGTCAAGCCGCACGGAAAAAAAACGGGTACTGAACGGCGTTTCCGGTGTCATAAAGTCCGGCACTCCAGGATTTCCTTTATCGTCCCTCCATTCCGGAAATCTGCCGTCATTGTCCAAAATCCGGTCTGTCAGGGCATCCATTGTTTCGTTGAGCTGTCTTATGCTAAAACTATAAATCAGCAGGAAAATCACCGCAAACACGGCCAGTACTGAAATTCCGCAGATACGGATCACTTTCTTTTGTAAATGATAGATCATGGCCCTTCCTCCAGAATATAGCCTGCGCCACGCACAAACCTTATGATGACAGGGACTTTAATTTTGTCCATTTTTTTTCGCAAATTGGAGATATGTACCCACACAGAGCTTGTATCAATCTCTGCATTCCATCCCCAGACATGCGTCAAAATCTGTTCAGCCGTAACGATCATCCCCGGCTTTTGCATCAGTATCTCCAACACCTGAAACTCTTTCCCACTGAGTGCCTGCCGGTTTGTCTGACATGAAATTTCATAGGTAGACCGATTCAATGTCAGCCCTCCGAATGTCAAAAGTTCCGGAATATAGTTTTCTTTGCGGCGGAGCATTGCCCGGACTCTGGCCAGAAGCTCTGCCGTCGAAAATGGCTTTGGCAGATAATCATCTGCCCCTGCGTCCAGTCCATCCACCCTCTGAGAGACTTCTGTCCTGGCTGTCAGGAAAAGAGCCGGTGTCGTAACGCTCTTCCTTCTGAGTGTTTTTAAAACCTCAATCCCGTCCATGCCAGGCATCATAATATCTAAGACAAGTCCGTCATATTCCCCCGTGAGGGCATATTCCAAAGCCTCTTTTCCGTTGGACACTCCATCCGCACTGAATTTGTTCAAAGTAAAAATATGCAGCAAAGATTTCAGCAATCGGGTGTCATCCTCTGCAATCAGTATTTTCATCCAGGTCACTCCAATCCACTATGCTGTCTCTATTATAGCACCCCCTCCTAAAGCCGCACTAAAGATTTTACCATCCAGCGAAATATCGCGAAACCCTTCCTGCCATCACCCATCCATATCCAGAAACATTTCCAAAACTTTAGACAGACACCACTCAAAATCCAGCTTTTCCACAGCCGCTCCTGTCCGGATTTCACAGAAGGCCACCGTCTCCCCGTCCAGGCTGTAGACAATCTTCCCCACCGCCCGGTCCTTTGCAACAGGGGCCGTAAGACTCGTTTCCAGTTCCGTCTTTATGTCCACCTGCTCCCCCTCTCTCATAAGGAGCTGCCAGCGGCTCCCTTCTCCTTTCACCTCCACCAAGGGCACAAAGGCGCTCCCGTTCGCCTCCCTGTTTTCCGGAATCCCATCTTCCACAGGAAGATCGGAAAGCTCTGGCTTCTGGTAGATATCCCGGTACTCATAATTGGATAGCCCATACTCCATCAGCTTTCTGGTGTCACTCCATTTATAAGTTTTATTGTTGGGCCAGCCGCAGCCCAGAAGGGCAACGATCAAGGTCTTCCCGTCCCGTTCGAGGGCCCCCACATAACAATACCCCGCCTCTCCCGTAAATCCAGTTTTTCCGGAAAAAGCCCCTTCCATCATATGGAGAAAGGCATTGTGGTTGTTGCAGGAAAAATTCCTGCCTCCTGCCTGAAACTGGTAGGAGGCTGTCCCCGTGATCTCCCGGAACCGTTCCTTTTTCGGCGATTCCATGGTACAATAGCGCATAATCCGGGCCAAATCCGCCGCCGTGGTGGAGTGGGACAGGGTAACGCCATTTTCCTCCTTTTTCGCGTCCAGTCCATTGGGCGTCAGAAAGCAGGTGTCCGTGCAGCCAAGCTCCCTGGCCTTCTGGTTCATCAAAGTAGAAAAATTATCCACACTTCCAGACACCGCTTCGGCCACAGACACCGCTGAATCGTTGTGAGACTCTAACATCAGCGAATAGAGCAAATCCTTAAGGACATACTGCTCTCCTTCCCGCATCCCCAGATGAACCTTAGGCTGGGAAGCGGCCTTGGATGAAGCAGTGACAACCGTCTCCTCGTCCAGATTTTCCAGGGCAAGAATACAGGTCATAATCTTCGTGGTACTTGCCATGGGCCGCACTTCATAACCGTTCTTCTCATAAAGTACCCGGCCGGAATCCCCATCCAAAAGCACTGCACTCATGGCATAAAGCTCTCCTGGTCCCTCTTTTTTCCCGGCCGCCCCGGCTGTTTCCACCTCATCTCCAGCCACCTTCACTGCGTCCGTTTCCTCTGGGTCCCTCTCCTCTCCCCCTGCGTATATCCTGCCTGCAGGAACCAGAAGTACCCACAGACATGCCCACAAGAAAAACCATGCAGCAATCTTCCTTCCCCGCATGAAATCTCTCCTTCAGACAACCTTTTCCTTTTATTCTATGCCAAAAAACTGCCGACATGCGTCCCGTCACCTTGACAAGTCCATTTTTCCCTGCGGATCCTATCCATCGTAAAGCGAAAGTTTTTAACCACCGTCTCCTTCCTGCAGCCGATTTTCCGCAAAAACGGTTGAATTTCCTGCAGCCTCATATTATAATGAACCTGAAACTGATACAAAGGAGAACTCATTTTATGTCAAAAACAGGAATTCTGGTTGTAAGCTTTGGCACCAGCTACCGGGACGCGCTCGTCAAAAACATTGAGGCCATCGAAAACGCCGTCGGAAACGCATTTCCCGGACTGGAAGTGCGCCGTGCCTTCACCAGCGGCATGATCATAAAGAAATTAAAAAAAAGAGACGGTTTTCACGTCTATACCGTGGCAGAAGCCCTGGAGTCCTTTCTTGCCGACGGCTTCACTGACCTGATCGTCCAGCCCACCCATATCATCAATGGCATTGAAAACGACAATATGTTAAAAGATCTGGCCGCTTACAGGGACCGTTTCCATTCCATCCGGACAGGTGTTCCCCTTCTCACCGACACAGAGGATTACCATACTCTGATTGAGGCTGTGACCCAGGAGTTTTCTGACTTAAAAGACGACGAATTTCTGGTATTTATGGGCCATGGCACAGAGCATCACGCCAACGCCGTCTACCCGGCACTGGATTATATGCTGAAGGCCAGAGGCTGTGAAAATATCTACATCGGTACTGTGGAAGGATATCCCGATCTTTCTCTGGTCAAAGAGCTGGTGCGGAAAAAAGCCCCGAAAAAGGTCCTCTTAGCCCCTTTAATGATCGTGGCCGGGGATCACGCCAGAAATGATATGGCCGGAGAAGAAGAAGATTCCTGGAAGAATACGTTTCTAAAAGACGGCTATGAGGTCTCCTGCCTGTTAAAAGGGCTTGGAGAATACCTTAAAGTTCAAAATTTGTTTGCGGATCATGCAAAAAAAGCGGAGCTCCTGTAATACACAGGATTCCGCTTTTTGATCGTACAGGAACATCCTTACTCCTGAATCGCCGCCATCACGGTTTCCACAATGCTGTCATCCAGAATGTCACATTCGCCGTCATAACTGCTTTCCGCCACATCACACTGGATCACCTGCCCGTCCGGCAGAAACGTCCAGGCATGGTATTCCACATAGTTTCCCACTTCACTGTATCCATAAGCAAACCGGATATAACTTACTTCCCGCCCATTCACCTGAACAGTCTGCTTTTCCTGCACATCCAAATTGGTATATCCGTTTTCCTCCGTGTAATATTCCACATCCTCCATATAGTATTCTTCCATCTCATCCTCTGTATAATCGTGGTCCAGCATATAGGAAACATACACGTCATCTGCAGTCCGGCCCAGTGTGTCATCAAAAGCCAGATAGGTGCTCTCTGACGAGGAAGATAATACATAGCCGGAAGGCACTGCGATGGATACACTCCCATCCCCTCCCCAAAAATCCATGAGGGTATAAGTCCCATCCTCATTGGGGGCGACAGATTCGTTTGCAGCCCCCACGGCGCCGGTGGGGCCTGTCGGAAGATCGCTCTCTTTCTGACTGTTATTCAGAAAATCCTCCAGAGAATCTGAACTTTCATTGGAAGCGCCGCCTATATCCACAGCTTTCGCCTTCACATCCTCCGGTACAACAATCTCATCCACATCGTTAAAACTCTCATAGATACAGGTCATCACAAATTCCTTGATGGAGACCTCCACATCACCTGCCCCGGCCGCTCCCATGGCGCCCTCCATCAGCTCTGCCATCGCATCCCCGCAGTCGATTTCTGCTTCCACCGGCACTTTTGTCTTCGCATCGATTTTGATGACCATGTTAAACTCCATCTTTGACCAGTCCATGGGAATACTGCCCATACCGTCAGACACTTCTCCCATCATACCCTCCAGGTATTTGCCGGATACCTTCCCGTTCAGGACATAGACCTCCCTGCCATCCAGCTTCTCCTTCTTATCCTGCAGCTCATAGGAAGTCCCTTCGGAGATCATGTCATTCATGCTCTGTGCCTTCTCTTTGTCCAGAGGCTGCTCTGTCCTGGTCCATTCTCCACCCATGCCGTTATAGACAACCATCTTTCCGTCTTCTTCGACGGAGTAATTCTCCATCTGCATAGAAATTCCCATCAGGCTCATGGACATATCTGCAGTCACATGGGCTGTTGAAGGATCATTGACGACCTCCATGTCCATATCCAGATCAATATCCATATCCATGCTGATTCCGCTCTGTTTGATCCCCATGGAAATTTCCGCCAGCAGCTTCATATGGGCTGAATCCACATCCTTCATGTTGGCAGAGACCTCTTCCATCAGACTCTCTGCCGTCACCTTCTCCTTCTTCCCGCAGCCTGCAAAAACTGCTGCCGCAGACAGTAAAAGCGCCACAAGCAACAGGCTATAACGCATTTTCTCTTTCATCCTTGCCCCCCTACATCATTTTGTTTTTCCATACAGTACCTGTGGACTGCTGTGCACGAAGCGCCCTGCAGTCCCTTTTGACCCTGATATCACGATTATACTACATCCCCCTGGTTTCGTCCAGCATATAAAGGAGGGCGTTGCAGATGGCCGCCGCCACATTACTGCCGCCTTTTCGGCCCCTGGCCACAATATAGGGAACTTTCGTTTCCATAATCAGTTCCTTGGACTGGACCACATTGACAAATCCCACGGGAACGCCAATGATCAGGGCCGGGGAAAGCTTCCCCTCCGTGATCAGCTCATAAAGCCGCACCAGTGCCGTTGGCGCATTTCCGACGGCAAAAATCAGAAGGCCTTCCATGGCAGCCGCCTTGTCAATGGCAGCCACTGCCCTGGTGGTCCCGTTTTTCTTGGCCGCCTCCGCCACGTCCCCATCTCCCATAAAACAGTATGCCTGACCGCCGTACTTTTCCAGGACCCGTTTATTGATTCCGGAATAGCCCATCCTGGTGTCCGTCACAATGGAAGCCCCCTTCCGGATCGCCTCAAGGGCCTGCTCCATGACTCCGTCGGAAAAGCACAGGGTATCCGCATATTCAAAATCTGCCGATGTGTGGATCACCCGCTTGATGAGAGGAGCCTTGTCCGCCGGCAGCTTCCTCCCTTTTAATTCCTCCTCAATAATCTCAAAACTGCGTTTTTCAATATCGCCCGGCAATACATTTTCAAGAGTAACCTTCATTTTCTGCCTCCTAGTATTCAATCCCTTTCCGTGCGGCGATTCCTCTGTCAAACGGATGCTTTACCTTTTTGATCTCCGAAACATAATCGGCCGCTTGGATCAGTTCCTCCTGTGGATCCCGCCCGGTCATGACCACTTCCAGACGCTCCGCTTTTTCTTTCAGACAGACAAGCAGTCGGTCTTTTTCGATAAAACCATGCCGGCATGCGGCAATCGCCTCGTCCATGACCAAAAGCGTATCCCTCTCTTCTGCCTCTCTGGCTGCCCTTTCCCACGCCTTCTCGAACAGTTCCCCGTAAATCTCCTTGGCCTCTCTCTTTTCCTCTTCGCCCATATTCCAGAAAAAACCGAAGCACCGCTCACAGGGAATCATCTGCACCCCCGGCACATGAGCCAGGGATAAGAGCTCCCCAGAATCCCCGCTTTTTAAAAACTGGACGAACACCACCGAAAATCCGACCCCGGCGCTCCGGACCGCCTGGCCCACCGCCGCCGAAGTCTTTCCCTTTCCTTCTCCGCAGTAAATGTGGATCAATCCTTTCATAGTCCCTCCTTCCACTTCTCTCCCTACCGTTCCTCCCTATATTCCTGCCTCCAGGATCCGGTAGACGGATTCCATGTCCATATTCTTGCGCACCGCGTCAGCCAGAAGATCATACTGCCGCTCTTTGTAGGCCGCAAGGTCAAACGCCTGTACCGCCTCTTTGGAGAGTCCCTTTCTTTTACAGAGAAGTCCAAGGACAGCCCTGGCCGCTTCCTCCCCATCAAAGATCCCGTGGACATAGGTGCCGCAGACATTTCCTGAAAAAGCCCCTTCCGCCTGGCCTGAACCTGCAAGGGATGTCAAAGGAGCACCGCCGTCTTTCAGGGAACTGATCCCCATATGAATCTCATAGCCATGGAAGGGAACGCCAGAAAGCTCCGAAAAGCCGCCGTCTATGGGCCGGAAGGAACCCTTTGTCTGGGTCCTGGTCTTTTGCTGTTCAAATACCGTGTCCATGGGAAGGAGCCCCATGCCCCGCATACTTCCTCCGGCTTCCACCCCGTAAGGATCGGAGAGGGTCTCTCCAAGCATCTGGAAACCGCCGCAGATCCCCATGACCAGCGCTCCCTTTCCTGCTGCCTTTAAGACCGCCGCCTCCAGGCCGCACTGTCTCATCCAAAGAAGGTCTTCCATGGTGTTTTTCGTACCTGGAAGGAAAATTAAGTCCGGATTTGCAAGTTGTCCTGCTGAAGTGACATACCGGACGCTGACGCCCTCCATGGCTTCAAAGGGCCTGAAATCTGTAAAATTCGAAATCCTGGGAAGACGAATCACTGCAATGTCCAGAACGCCCCCCGCCTCTCTCCGGTCAAAACGCTCTGTCAGGCTGTCTTCGTCGTCGATATCCACAGAAAGATAGGGAATCACCCCAACCGTTGGAATCCCGATCCGTTCTTCCAGCATGGCGATTCCCGGATCCAGGATGGTCTTATCTCCCCGGAATTTATTGATGATGGTACCCTTCACCATGGCCCGTTCTTCTTTGGAGAGAAGTTCCACCGTACCCACAAGCTGGGCGAAGACGCCGCCCCTATCAATGTCTCCCGCCAGAAGGACCGGCGCCTTCGCAAGTCTCGCCATGCCCATATTGACAATATCATCCGTCTTTAAATTGATCTCCGCCGGACTTCCCGCTCCCTCTAACACCAGAACGTCATATTCCTCTGCCAGAGACTCATACGCCCTCATGATATCCGGGATCAATTCCTTTTTATACCGGAAATAATCTCTGGCTGACATATTTCCACGGACCTCCCCGTTTACGATCACCTGGGAACCAGTGTCATTGGTGGGCTTTAACAGAATTGGATTCATCCGCACCGACGGTTCGATTCCAGCGGCTTCCGCCTGCATGACCTGGGCCCGCCCCATTTCCAGCCCCTCCCCGGTAATGAAGGAATTTAAAGCCATATTTTGGGATTTAAAAGGGGCCGCCCGGTAACCATCCTGCCGCATGACTCTGAGAATCCCCCCGGTCAGCAGACTCTTTCCCGCATTGGACATCGTCCCCTGTATCATGATCGCTTTTGCCGCCATATTCCCTCCTCACTTTCCCTCGCCAAATACCTGCCTGAATCCCTGGATCAATCTTTTATTTTCCTCATGGGTCCGCACAGCCACCCGGTAATATCCTGCCTTAAGCCCCCGGTAGTTGCCGCAGTCCCGGATCAGGAGTCCATACTTCAGAAACGCTTCCTTTAAATCCGTCCTCTCGCTGGAAAAGAAGAGGTAATTGGCCGCTCCAGGATACACCCGGACCGGAAATTCTTTGAAGCTCTCAAAGAGAAACTGCCGCTCTGTCTCAAGATAGCGGACGGACTGCTCCAGATAAGACTGCTCCAAAAGAGCCGCCTCCCCCGCCTTCTGGGCCGGAATGGACACATTCCAGGAAGGCTTATAACGGTACATCCGCCCGATTAGCTCCTGGCTCCCAACCGCATAACCAAGCCGCAGCCCTGCCATGGCATAAGTTTTTGTCATGGATTTTAGCAAAAGCAGCTGTTCCGATTCCAGCATGGATTCTTTCCTCCCGCCGCCTCTCCAAAGGGCCTCCTCCTTCTTTCCTGCAAGCTCCATAAATGACTCGTCCAAAAACAGAATGCTTCCTGCCTTTTGGCACTTCTCAAGAATACGAAAAATAAACTCCGGCTTCAGAAGAATCCCTGTCGGATTGTTAGGATTGCAGACCGCCACAAAATCACAGTCTTTGGTGATGGCCTCCACAAAGCCCTCTCCCGGAAGGAATCCGTCTTCCTCCCTCAAGAAATGATACTGGCACTCACAGCCATAGGCAGAAAGCGCCTCTTCATATTCCGCGTAGGTCGGAGCCAGGAGAAGCGCTTTTTTCGGCCGGATGGCTGCCGCTGCCAGAAAAATAAGCTCTGTGGCCCCGTTCCCGCAGATGATCCTCTCCGGGCCGATTCCAAAAGATTCCCCGATCCGGCTTCTTAGGCGCAGACAATCCGGCTCCGGGTAATGCTCTGCCTTCTCAACCCCTGAAAGAGCCGCCCGCCTCACAGACTCCGGCATCCCGAGAGGATTCAAATTTGCCGAAAAATCCAGAACATTCTCATATTGATAGATATTGCCCCCGTGGGTGTGCCTTGCCATAACCTGTCTCCTTCATCTAAATCCATATTCCATAGATCAAAACCGACAACCCGCCAAACACCAGCAGGCCTAAAACTGCCGTCCCGTACATGAGCCGGTTCGCCAGGCGGATGTCTCCCGGAACCACCGGCCTCTTCGCCTCCCCGATGGTCTTCTTTTTCTGTAATACCCCGAAATACCAGGCATCCCCTGCAAGCTCCACTCCCAGGGCTCCGGCACAAACGGACTCTGTCTGGGCAGAATTGGGACTCGAATGGTTCCTCCTGTCTCTCCGGTAAATCCGAAAAGCCCCTCTCCCGTCCAGCCCCAAAAGCCAGCTGGCAAGGATCATCAGCCAGGCCGACAGTCTGGCCGGAATAAAATTACACACATCATCCAGCCTGGCCGCTGCCCGGCCAAAATACAGATACTGTTCATTTTTATAACCGACCATGGAATCCATGGTATTGACCGCCTTATAAAAGAAACCAAGGACCGGCCCCCCAAGGGCCATATAAAACAGAGGGGCTAAAACCCCGTCCGAGGCATTCTCCGCCACCGTCTCCACCGCCGCTTTGGCGATCCCTTCCTCTGAAAGCCGTTCTGTGTCCCGGCCCACAATCATGGAGACCGCTTCTCTTGCTCCCGAAAGATCACAAGCCAGAAGCCTCTCACATACTTTCATACTCTCCTTTTTCAACGACCTGGCCGCCAAAAGCTGATAGCACATGACACTCCCCACGGCCAGAAAAAGCCAGGGGTGTATCCAGTTTGCCAGTAAAAGAATTCCAAGAGGAATCCCTCCTGAGAAAACTACCACAAAGACCACTAAGAGGGTCCCTCCAAAAAGCTCCCAGCCCCTCGTCTTTGGAAGACACGCCCGTATCAGCCGCTCCAGACCCAAAATCAGGACTCCGATCAGACGGATGGGGTGAGGCAGCCAGTAAGGATCGCCAAAAAGCAAATCCAGTAAAAAACCGATTCCTGCCATAAGTGGCACTGCAAATTGATTCATGTCATGGAATACTCCTGATTTTTGTCAGATTTTGTTCTCCTGCCAGCCATCTCTCTTCCGAAAGGCAGGCCCCATAGCCGCAGCCGTTTTTTACCTGCCAGTGATAAAACCCTTGTCCAGAAAGGCTGTAATGCTCTAAAAGCGCCATAATGCTTCCTCCGTGGACCACAAAAGCCACCACCCTCTCCTGACAGAAAGGCTCCTGCTTTTGTGAAAGCTGCTCCAGGATAGCCTCTTCAAAAGCCCGGATCGTCCTCGCCGCAAAATCCGCTTTGGCTTCCCCCCTCGGCGGAGCCGAAACGCCGCCGCTCTCAATCCACTGTTCATAGGCAGGGTTTTCCTTTAATTCCTCATAAGTGTGGTTCTCAAATTCCCCGAAACCGCACTCATTCAGACCTTCTCTCACAAGGAGTGAACGGCCCGGAAACAACAGTCTCGCCGTCTCTTTCGTCCGTGAAAGGCCGCTCACATAAACTGCCTGCGGCCCATGCAGGCCCGCGCCCTCATATCCGCCCCTCCAGAGTTCTTCCGAAAGCTCCCGCCTTCCGTCGCTGCTTAAGGGCTCGTCCGTGGAACCGATATACCGGCCTTCCCTGTTTCCCACCGTCTTTCCATGACGGATCAGATAAATCTCCATCTCCATTCCCTCATTCTGCTTCTCTTGCGTCAGCCTTTGATCTTCTGGGCAATCCCCGCAGTCACCCGGTAGACCTCTTTTGCTTTCCCCGCCACCACGCAGAGAATCCGTCCTGTTGTCTCCCGGCATTCCCGAAGGGATGCATCCATGGGAATGATTCCGCAGCCGACCTCGTCTGCCGTCAGGACCATGTCCTTCCGGCCAAAAGCCGCCTCAAGAATAGTCTCCTGGATCTCCTCCCTGGATTTTCCCATGCGAAGCTCCTCCTCAATCCGGCAATGGACATTGAGAAGTACCCGCTCCTTATCTCCCCCGGCCAGTTTGAGGGCCAGCTCTCCTTTTCCCTGGCAGGCTCCGCCGATAATCAGGATCATACTCTTGCTTCCTCCATTCTACCACAAACTTCCGGCAAGCACCACCGCCAGCCCCATGAACAGCTCACACAGCTCCAGAAACCATCCGGCCACATCTCCGGTGATGCCCCCGAACTCTTTGTAAGATTTATACCGATAATAGAAAAACAGCAAAAGGCCCGCCCCCACAGCCGCTCCCCCCATCATCGGGGAAAGGGCGATCATCCCGCCTCCAGAAAGGATCAGATACAAAACCAGGACCACTCTGGTAATGTGCTTTTCTGCCCCGTCAGAAAACGTGGCCAGCATCCCGCTTCCCCTGGCATTTTGAAAGGTCACCACAGAAATACCGGAAAGTCCCCTGGAAAACACAAAAGACAGAGCCATGACCTCCATGGCTTCTTCCAAAATCCCACTCCAAATTCCCAGACAGGCTACCAGATAGACGCCGCCGAAAATAATGGCAAAAGCTCCAGTGTGGGAGTCTTTTAATATTTCTAGTTTCTTTTCCCTGGTCTGGTGGGAGGAAAGAGCGTCAATTGTGTCTAAAAAACCGTCCATGTGGATTCCGCCTGTCACCAGAATCGGAAGCAGCGTAAGCCCTGCCGCCCGGAAAAGTTCCGGAAGGCAGACGAAACGGCTAAGCTGGAAAAAAACATAGGCAAGCCCTCCGATTACCAGACCGATCAGAGGAAAAAAGCACATGACGTACTTCATCTTTTCTTTGGACCAGTCTGCCCGCGGCACAGGAATCCTGGAATACATGGCAAAAGCCAGCAAAAACGAATTGATCATAAAGGGCCTCCTTTGAGATACAGCGGGATGGAATACACCACTTCCACAAACACGTCGGAGAGGGCGGCAAGCTTACGGTTCAGTGCCCCTAACAGTTTACGGTAGCACTCTGTGGAGGCATCATAAGACAGTCCGTCGGAAAAGACCTCTCCCGTCACCACCACCAAAAGCCCTGTCTGTCCCAAAAGTTTTTCAATTCCGGCAAAAATCTCTTTTTGGGCAGACTCCCTCCCCTTTTCACAAGACTCGCCCTCTCCTGCGAAAAGCTCATTGGCTGCCAGGTTCGACATGCATTCCAGAAGGGCCGACGTCCTTTCGCCTTTCCCCTCAGAAAGAACCAGCTCTTTAAGATTCCTGTAGCACTCCACCGTCTCAAATCCTTTGTCTCTCCGCATGGCTCTGTGGCGTTTGATCCGCCTCGCGCCCTCCTCGCCAAAGGGCTCCATGGTCGCAATATAAAACCGGTCCGTCCGTGCCTCTCCATCCAGTTTAAGCAGCAAATTCTCCGCAAACTCTGACTTGCCGCTGCCGCTTCCGCCTGTCACTGTAATAAGCATAGCCATCTCCTCACAGGGGCTTATACTGCTCCACCTGAATATCGTCAAACGTAGCCATGGAGTGATATGTGGCAAACCCCATGTCCAGCACAGAAAGTCCCGCCATGGCCCCGGTCCCCTCTCCCAGACACATCTCGCAGCAGAGCATGGGCTTAAGTCCTAAAGTCTCCAGAATCAACCCTCCTGCCGGTTCCTTCGACACATGGGTGGCCAGCATAAATTCCTTCGCCGCCGGCAGAAGCCTCACTGCCAAAAGAGCCGCCACACTGGAGATAAAGCCGTCCAGGAGCACCGGAATCCGATAAACGGCGCCGCCCAGGAACACGCCCATAAGGCCCGCAATGTCAAATCCCCCCACTTTACACACCACGTCAAGAGGATCTTCTTTGTCTGGTCTCAAATCCCGAAGTGCCTCTTTAATGACCCTGATTTTCCGAAGAAGCCCTTCGTCCGAAAGCCCGGCTCCCTTCCCTGTCATCTTCTCCACCGGCTCGTCAAGGAGCGCCGCCGCCACGGCACTGCTGGTGGTGGTGTTGCCGATGCCCATTTCTCCTGTGGCCAGAATATCATATCCCTGAGCCTTCAGCCTCCCGGCAAGTTCCATGCCGCAAAGAATTGCCAAAAGCGCCTCCTCCCGGCTCATGGCAGGCCCTTTCGCGAAATTTTTTGTTCCCCGGGCCACCTTTCTCGCGAGAAGCGTTCTGGGCTTAATCTCCTCTTTCTCCTCCAAAATCCTGGAGATACATTCCCCTTCCGTCACCATGCCGATGTCCACCGGGAACACATCCACCCCGGCCGCCTCTGCCATGACCGTCACCGTTGTGGCTCCCTCAGCCATATTCTGGGCCACAATGGCCGTCACTTCCATGCCGGTCTGGGTCACCCCCTCCTCCACCACGCCGTTGTCGGCGCACATGGCAATGAGGGCCCGCTTCCCAATCTGCGGTTTCACATTCTCCTGGATTCCTGCGATCTTCGTCACATTCTGTTCCAGAAGCCCCAGGCTTTTCAAAGGCTTTGCAATGGAATCCCATCTCTTTTGCGTCTGCTCCATGATTTCTGCGTCCAGTTCTCTTACCAGGGACAGCCGCTCCTTAAGCTGTTCCTCAAGCTCCTTCTCTCTGCCTGCCATCTTATCCACTCCTTCTTCTGTCCTTCTGATACCTTTTGCACACGGAAAGAAAATGTTCCGCTGCCCCCACGTTCCCGTAAAAATAAAAATGCGGAAAACCGGCCAGAAGGTTCCCCCGGTTTATCATGCACCGCCAGCTCCGCTTTCCTGTGGGCTTCTCCGCCAAAAAAGAATCCCCATTCTCCGTACTGTCCCAGTAATGGAACTCATGACCAGGAAATGTACTCCCGGCCCTTCCGAGAATCGAATCCTCCCCGGCCGTCAGGGTCACATAGCCGAAACGGGAAAGCTTTGGCGTCCGAAAAGCCTTTCCTGGAAGGACTCCCGCCATGGGCCAGTCCCGCCCCTCTGGATCCTCCAGGGTCCTGTGAAGATACAAAAACCCGCCGCACTCTGCCAGACAGGGAAGTCCCCCCTCAATGGCTGACTTCACTGACTTCCTCATGGAAACATTCTCCGACAGTTCCTCTGTATAAAGCTCCGGGTAGCCGCCGCACAAAAGCAGCCCGTCTGCCTCCTTTGGAAGTTCCATATCCTTCAAAGGGCTGAAAAACACAAGCTCTGCCCCAAGTTCCTCCAAAAGCTCCAGATTCTCCTTATAATAAAAGTCAAATGCCTCATCCTTCGTCACTGCCAGCCGCACCGGCCGGGAAAGTGGATGAATCGCCGGCCTTTTTCCAGTTAAAGCGGGAGCCGTCTGCGCCAGGGCAGTCAGGCCGGAAAGATCCACCGTATCTGAGAGAATCCCTGCCAGCTCCAAAAGCTTCTGCTCCAGATCCGGAATCTCCTCTGGACGTTTAAGTCCCAGATGGCGGCTCTCAAAAAGTCCCTCCGGAAGTGTGGGCACATAGCCGTAAACCTTCACAACCGGAATCTCCTTCTCAATGAGCTCCTTAAGTGCCGGATACAACATGGGAGAAACCTGATTGAGAATGATTCCCTGTATCTGCTTTGATTCCTCATAGTCCACAAAGCCCCGGATCAAAGGCACCACGGAGCGGCTCATGCCCCGGCAGTTTACGATCAGAGCAACCGGGCTTTTGGTCCAGGCCGCCACCTCCGAAGTACTGGCCCGGCCCGAGATCCCTCCAAGGCCGTCAAAATATCCCATAACCCCCTCGATGACAGACAAATCCGCCCCCTCTGCCCCCTGCGCCAGCAGGTGGCAGAGGGTTTCCCGGTCTGTAAAAAAGCTGTCCAGATTTCCTGACTCCAGGCCCAGCACCCTTTTGTGAAACATGGTATCAATGTAGTCCGGCCCACATTTAAAAGCGGCCGGCTTAAGCCCCCGCTCCTTAAAAGCCGCAAGAAGGCCGCAGGTAATCATAGTCTTCCCGCTCCCGCTTCCCACGGCTGCCAAAAGGAGTCTGGGAGAGTTTCCGTCTGCCATCAAGAATCCCCCTTTCCGGTAAAGCTGATGATATAGACTGGATTCATCCCTGTCATTAACTCATAGCCTCCAAGCCGCTTTCCTCTGGAGGCCATGACCTGAGAGACAGACACATCCTTTATCGGAATCTCCTTTAACAGTCCGGAGGCTTCCGCCACGGTCTCCAGTGCAATGGCGTTGATCACCACCCGCACTTGGGGATTTTTTTCGAGAAGAACTCTGACAATCTCCTTTAAATTTCCGGCAGAGCCTCCGATAAAGGCGTGAGTCGGCACAGCAAGCCCCTTTAACGCCTCCGGGGCTGCCCCCTCCACCACTTCCAGATTAGGAAGAGCAAATTTCCGCTTATTCTCCCCAATCAGCTTTGCCGCTTCCGGTTTCCGCTCAATGGCATAGACCAGCCCCTCCGACGCCTGGAGAGCTGCCTCCACAGAGACAGACCCCGTCCCGGCCCCGATATCATAGACCACCGAATTCTTCTTAAGTTCCAGCCTGGAAAGGGATACTGACCGCACCTCATATTTGGTCATGGGAACCTCCCCCCGGATAAATTCCTCATCAGGAATCCCGTGGGTGACCCTTTCCATTCCTCCCTCCGGGTTTTCCAGAAGGGCCGCTGCCAGCGCCCCAAACTTCTGTCCTAAAAGTTCTTTTGGAAAGCCCCTGGAAATCCGCTCTGTCTCATAGGAAAGGTCTTCTCCTATTGTCAGTTCCACCTGGGACAGACCGTAAAACAAAAGTTCTCTACACAAATCCTCCACACTGCCTTCCCCTCCCAGGAGGGTAAAGACCCGGTTATGTTCCTTTACAGCCCGAATCAGATTTTCCGAACGCCCGTGGACGCTCATAAGTTTTGCGTGATCCCACGGCTTTCCCTCCCTGGCCGCCAGATAGGCAAGAGAAGAGATTCCCGGAAGGCAGATCACCTCAAAGCCCCTCTCTTTCAGCAGAGGCAACAGCCGTTTCGCGCCGCTGTAAAAACCCAGATCTCCGGAAAAGGCCACCAGAGGGCGCACATACTCTCCGTGCTCTTCCAAAAACTGAATAATTTCCGTCTCTTTGTAGGCGGAAAAAGCCGGTTTGCCAAAACCGGAAAGGGCCTCCACCATCCGCCCGGCCCCGATGATCAAATCGCAGGCCGAAAAGGCCGCTCTCGCCTCCTCTGTCATCAGAGAAACCGCCCCCGGCCCCAGAGAGGCCAAGCTCACACAACGTTTCTCCTGATATTCCTTCCCGAAAAAGGCAAACACCTGCCGCTTCACTTGGGAAAAAGAAAGGCCCGAAGCCTCCTCCCAAGGCCGGCCCACGACAACAACGCCCACACCTGCTCTCTTAGCCGCCCGGAGCTTTTCCTTATAACCTCCGGCCCGGCCGGAAGCCTTTGTCACCAGCCAGGAAATCCCGTATTCTTTCATAGTGGCATAGTTGAGTTCTTCCGAAAAGGGGCCCTGCATACAGATTAAGTTCCTGCCGGCAAAGCCAAGGCTTCCCGCCAGCCTGACCGATTCCTCCGTGGAAAGGACTCTGGCGAAAACCCGGCTTTTATAATCCGGAAGAACCGCATATTCGGAAAGCTCTTTACTGCCCGTGGAGGCCAGGATCTTTCCCTCTCTCCCAGCCAGATAAGAGACTGCCTCCTTCACACTTTCCACAAAGACCACCTGCTCTGAAAACTCTGTCTTTACATCTTCCCGCAAAAGCCGCAGATAGGAGAGCCCCGTCCCTGCGGCCGCCTCCCGGATATTGTTTGAGACCACCGCCGCATAGGGATGGGTGGCATCCACCACGCAGGAAAAGTTCCCTTCTTTCATCAGAGCTTCCATCTGCCCCTCATCCAGACGGCCCGTCCGTCTTATGATCCCCTCTCCCTCCGGAAGAAGGGTCTCCCCATATTCCGTCGCCACACAGACGGTCACCGGAATATCTGCTTCATAAAGCTCTTCCGTAAGCCTCCGGCCTTCTGTGGTTCCCGCAAAAATCAACACCTGCTTCACAGAACATACCCCCTGGGCGTTACCATTTTCCCATCAATGTTCTTTGTCTGGGAATTTCCGATCCATACTGTTGTGAACATATCCACCTGTGTGTCCCGAAGCTCCTTCAGGGTCAGTACATGTCCTTCCTCTCCCTCCCGGCCGATGTTCTTCACATAGCCGCAGACCGTCTCGGGACCCTGGTGTTTTAGGACCAGATCGCAGGCCTTCTTCAGATAGTCCTTCCGCTTCTTACTGGAAGGGTTATAAAGGCAGATGACAAAATCCGCCTCTGCTGAACGCTCCAGCCGTTTTTCAATCTTCTCCCAGGGGGTCAGAAGGTCGCTTAAGCTGATCACTGCAAAATCGTGGATCAGGGGAGCTCCGAGGACCGCAGCCCCTCCGGTGGCAGCCGTCACACCTCCGATCAGTTTTAATTCCACCTGGGGATAACGGACTTTGATCTCGCACATGAGCCCCGTCATCCCATAGACTCCCGCATCGCCGCTGCAGATCATGGCCACAGTCTTTCCTTTCGCCGCCTCCGAAAATGCCAACTCGCACCGCTCCACCTCTTTTGTCATCGGCGTGGTCAGAAATTCCTTTCCCGGGAAATGCTCTTTCACCAGATCCACATAAACCGTATATCCCACGATGACATCGCTGCTCTTTAAGGCAGACGCCGCCTCAATGGTCATCTTCTCATAAGCGCCGGGCCCGATCCCGACCACATAAAGTGTACTCATTCCTTCTCCCTCTCTTTTCCAAATCTCAGTTCCTTCTCTCCCCTGGCCGCTGCCAGCGTGATGCCCTCTGTTGCCTGTTTCGGAAATAGCAGACTTCCGCCTCCGCTTCCCAGGACGGCCGCCCTCTCACAGACACAGCCCACTCCCACGGTCTTTTCCACAAAATCCGAATAGGAAAATTCCCCGGAGAGAGCCAGGAGCTCCTCTTTTGTGTACCAGGAAAAGGGCACCTCCAGTTCTGCCGCCAGCCCGGTTAGCCCTTCCTCATCCTTTTTCTTCTCAATGGTCGCGATCCCTTTTAGAGCCTCCGGAAAAATTCCAGCCTCCGAAAATGCCTGTTCCAGAGCCCTGCGAAGCTTTGCCTGTTCCGTTCCTCTCCTGCATCCCATGCCTGCCGTCACAGTTTTTGGCACCAGATATAACACACCGGCCGATCCTTCCCCGGCCAAAAGCCTTCTCTCCGAGACTGCTATTTTTATCCCAGACTCCCGCCAAAACTCGTCTTCTTTTTCAAAAACAATTAATTCCTCCGGCGGCTCTCCCAAAAGAGGCTGGGCGCTGAAAAAGGGGATTTTCTTTCCCGAAAGGACTGCCGCCGAAACTTCCTTTGCCAGCCCTCTGTCCAGGATCCCAAGGCCGTTGTGCTTCGCAAACACATCCACCGCAAATCTCCCGTTCACATCCGTAGCCGTAGAGATCACCGGCACCGCCCCCAATGCCTCTGCCACCCGGCGGCAAAGATCGTTGGCCCCGCCCACATGGCCGGAAAGCAAAGACACTACAAAGCCTGCCCCCTCATCCACTGTCACCACCGCCGGATCTGTAAACTTGTCTTTGAGAAAGGGGGCAATGGCCCGGACGGCGATGCCGCAGGCCCCCACAAAGATCAGCCCGTCATAGGCCCCAAAGGCTCTCCCTGTCCATTCCCCAAGTCTCTCTGTCACCAGTTTTGGAGAGACCTCTCCTCCTGCCTCAGAAGGTACCTCTGTCCCTTTCCTCTTCTCGAAAGAATCCACCGGTATCCCCTGTCTTTGGAAATCTTCACAAAGAGAACGGTTAAGTTTCCCTCCCCTCTCTGTAAAACTGATCACTGCAAGATGCATAACCTCCTCCTCTGCCGTACAGATGGTTTTATATGTCCTTTTTGGAAGCTTCCCTGAATTCCGTGGTAAAGGCCGGGTTATAGAGCTCTGAACGGTTATATTCTCCCCCCAGCACCTTTCCCACCACAATCAGGGCTGTCTTTGTGATCTGATGCTCCTTTGCCGTCTCTGCCAGGGTCGACACCGTACACCGAAATACCTTCTCATCCGGCCAGGTGGCTTTATAGACAATGGCCGCCGCCGTATCCGGTCCATAGCCGCCCTCCATGAGCCGCTCCGAAAGCTCCGAGAGCATCCCTGTGCTCAAAAAGATCACCATAGTGGACTGATGAACCGCCAATTTCTCAATGCTTTCCTTTTCCGGAACCGGCGTCCGGCCGGCCATTCTGGTAATGATCACGGACTGGGAAACATCCGGCAGGGTATACTCTGCATGGAGGGCCGCCGCCGCGCCGCAAAAAGAGCTGACTCCTGGACAGACTTCATAGCCGATTCCTCTCTTGTCGAGCTCGTCCATCTGCTCCTTGATGGCGCCGTAAAGGCAAGGGTCTCCTGTGTGGAGACGGACAGTCCGCTTTCCTGCTGCCTCCGCCTTTTCCACCACAGCGATCACCTCTTCCAGAGTCATATAGGCGCTATTGTGGACTTCACAGCCCTCTTTCTTATATTCCAGAAGGGCCGGGTTCACCAGTGAACCCGCATAAATAATCACGTCCGCTTCCTCCAGAAGCCCCTTTCCCCGCACGGTGATCAGGTCCGCCGCACCGGAGCCTGCCCCTACAAAATCAACCATGATCTGCCTCCTTCACAATCAGCAGAGAGTAATACCCTGCGTTTTCGTCGATCTCCTCCGCCGAGTGATACACTTTCTCATTCTCCATTCCGCAGTTTTCCACCATATAGGCCGGACAGCCTGCTTCCAGAATGGCCTCTTTCACCTGTCCAAGTTTCTTTCCCGACTTCATCAGGATCTTGGTTCCTGAAAGGGAAAGGGCCTCCCTCGCCCCATAAGTGGCCGGAATCACGTGAAGCTCCTCCTTCTGCTCTGCCAGGCTGATCCCAAGCCTTGCGGCCGCTGCACAGAAAGAGGGAACACCACTCACAAGCTCCGCCCCAAACCCGGCTTTGGCCACCCGCTTATGAAGATACAGGTAAGTGGAGTACACCGCCACATCACCGAGAGTCAGAAAGGCGACGCTTTTCCCCTTCTTTAAAAAGGCGGCAATCTGCTCTGCCCCCCGGTCATGATGCTCCTTTAGAATCTCTTTGTCCTTTGTCATGGGCATATACAGATAAAGAAACTCTTTGTCCTCCATCTCTCCCACAGTTTCTCTGGCAATCCGCCAGGATACACAGTCTTCCTTCGTTTTCGCCGGAAGGGCGATCACATCCGCTTCCCGGATCACCCGGACTGCCTTTAAGGTCATCAGCTCCGGGTCTCCCGGACCGACCCCCACTCCATATAAAATTCCCTGTCTCATCCTCTTTCCCCTTTTTAATATTTCGATTTATAGTTTTCCCATTCACTTTTTTAAAATCAAAGCCGGCTTCTCTCCAAAAGCTCTGCCGCTCCTTCTGTCTCTCCCAAAAGCCCATAGACATTGGAAAAAATCATCACCTCTGTCTGAAAAGCCCCTCCGGCCCGCGCCTGCAGATAGAACCTGGCCCGCTCCGTCACATGCCTCATGGCCGCCTCCAGGAATCCGGCTTCTTTTAAGATCCGGAGTCCCTCGTCCGTAGTCACTGCCTTTAAGACTTCCGACAGTACCGAAAGAGGCGTCCCGGCCCGGATGGCCGCCGCCGCCAGAAGCTCCATGCGGCTGTCCGCATTTCTGGAATGAGTATTCATAATCCCGCCGGAAAGCTTGATAAATTTCCCGATATGCCCGATGAACAAAAGCCCTTTCGCCCCCAGTTCTGCCGCAAAATCCACTGTCTCGCCGATGAAGTTGCTGCACTTCATGGTCCGCTCTGTGTCCACCCCCAGCTCGTTTCTGGAAAAAACCGTCCCGTAATTTCCCGGAATCACCACCAGATACCCATTTCCCCGTTTTAATTGAACTTTCATCTCCACTTTTATAGAATTAATCAGGGCAGACTCACTCATAGGCTCCACAATCCCCGTTGTCCCTAAAATAGAGATCCCGCCCAGAATACCGATTCTCGGATTGAAGGTTTTCTGTCCGATTTCCTCACCCTTTGGCACAGATACCGTGACCTTAAGGCTCCCCTCAAAGCCATAAACCAAACAGACCTCCAAAACCGCCTCCCGGATCATCTGCTTTGGCACACAGTTGATCGCTGCCGCCCCCACCGGCTGTTCCAGACCGGGAAGAGTGACCCGTCCCACGCCTTCGCCGCCGTCAATTATGATCTCCGGGACTCTCCTGCCGTCTGCTGCTTCAGGAACCTCTTCTGACTCACCCTCTTTTTCCCGCCCGGAACCTCTCTCCCGGCCGCCATATTCCACACGTGTACAGATCAACAGGCCGTCCGTCACATCCGGGTCGTCCCCGCCGTCCTTCCTCACTCCGCAGCTCACAAATCCCTCTCCCCGAACCACCTCTTCCACGTCCAGTTCAAGTCTGATTCCTTTTGGCGTCATAAGCTCCACCTGGGAGACCCTTCTGCCTCCAAAAAGCATCTCGGCCGCCGCCTTCGCCGCAGCCGCTGCCGAAGAACCGGTGGTATAGCCGCACCGCAGCCGCTTATTCCGTTTTACCACATATTCCTCAAACACAGGCGGCTCCTCCAATCGTTTTGTCCGGAAGAAAACTTTCTATATCCTATAAGAGAAAATAAGAGAAAAAACTGCTGAATCCTCAGCAGCCAAAGCACCTCATACTGCAATTTTCATCCACAAACAGTTTAGCAAAAGACACCCTCTTTGTCAATGAAGGACAAATTCTGCTTGCCCTTCTTTTCTGCTTTCGATATACTTATACTGTCAAGATGGATTTTCTATACGACCACAAGAAAGGACCACAATCATTATGGAAAAAATCGCCAGCTTTACGGTAAATCACCTGACCTTACTTCCGGGTCTTTACGTTTCCCGCAAGGACCATGTGGGGGATCATGTCATCACCACCTTTGACATCCGCATGACCCGCCCCAACTACGAACCGGTCATGAACACTGCAGAACTTCACACCATCGAACATCTGGGCGCCACCTTCCTCCGAAACCATCCGGTTTATGGAGACAAAACCATCTACTTCGGACCAATGGGGTGCCGGACCGGCTGTTATCTTCTGCTGGCCGGAGATTACGAATCCAGAGACATTGTCCCGCTGATTCGGGAAATGTTCACCTTTATCCGGGATTTCAGCAGCGAGGTGCCCGGTGCCAGAGCCAGGGACTGCGGCAACTATCTGGACATGAATCTGCCTATGGCCAATTACCTGGCAAACCGTTATCTGACACAGGTACTTGAGAACATTGGAGAAGAGCGGCTTGTTTATCCGGAATAGTCCCCCTGATAAACTATGACGCCCCGTAGAAGATTCTGAATTCTTTTTTGTATGGAAACCGAGCAGCAAAAAAATCCGCGGGAATCCTGTCTGAAGGCAGGGGATTCCCGCGGATTTTTATAAAAACAGGCCTTAACGAAACAAATAATAATCCAGAGCGGCCAGCAACAAAAGATGTACCGGATAAAAACAATAAAAGAAATATTTTTGTGCCAGTTCTCCTCCTCTGCTCTTTGATCTCCTGCCTCCCTTCTCTCCGTTATACAGGAGAATGAGCGGCAGGGCCGCTATGCCGTACACCTCCAGCCCGCCCATGAAAGCCATGAGAAGACCCGTGCTTATGCACATGGCCAGAGGCCGGAACCGGAAAAAATAAAACAAATAGATCATCAATACCCCCTCTGCCCCGTAATCACAGCGGATGAGAAAGGCCAGGCACAGCATAGAGACCACAGCCATAACCGCATAAATGGGCTGGGTATTGGCCAAAAATCGGTTATACAGATATAACAGCAAAAGGCCGATGAACAAAGTAAAAAATACATTCTGGTAATCCGTGTACCAAAGCCTCCGAAACACAACCAGGTCAAAAGGGATCTCGGGGATCAGCGCAAAAAGCCCCAGACGGAACAGATATTTTTTTACGTCACGGGTGTGAGAAAAGCCTTCTACCAAAAGAAAACAGAAGATGGGAAATGCCAGGCGTCCGACAATCCTCATAGTCCTCCACACTTCCACCGGGGTCCCTGCTGAAAGAACCAGCCCCAGATGGTCAATGAACATGGTGACAATGGCGATCCATTTCAAAGTCCTACTGCTTAAAATTTTTTTCCGTTCCACGTCGTTTTATTCCTCTTTCTCTGTCAATACTTCCTTCTCTGTCCGCACATCCTTCTTTGCCGTCTCTTTTTTTCCGTTTCCCCCTCTTCCCTCAGAAAGAAGCACCACGATGCTCCTGGCTTCCATTTCAAAAGTTTCCTGATTGGAAAGAAGTTCCGGCTCCTCAAAAATCCCGTTCCGGTCCTCCCTGGACGTGTCCACCGCCAGACACCATTTCCCGTCCGTATGGGGGATGGAGAAGGTATGGGGCTCCCAGTGCATGTTGAGCATCAGATAGATGTCTTCATCCTCCGCAAATTTTCCACTATAATAAAGCCCAAGCTGCCGTCTGTAGGCCTCATACTGGGGATACCAGGGTGACTCCCCGTGAACGGAAAAATCCGGACAGCCCACCCCCAGATAATCCATTCCCTTAAGTCCTCCTTCTTTGTGGAGCATGGGATGTTCCTTCCTGAACTTTAACATATGACTGGCAAAGCGGAACACCTCCTCGCCAAGCCTCCCCTGCTTCCAGTTCACCCAGCCAATCGGGTTGTCCTGACAATAGACATTGTTGTTTCCATCCTGGGAATTTCCAAACTCATCTCCAGCCAGAATCAGGGGCATTCCCTGGGCCATGGCGAGAAGGAGCCAGGCATTTCTAAGCTGCTTTTTTCGAAGCTCCAGAATCTTCTTTTTTCTCACCGGCCCCTCTGCCCCGCAGTTCCAGCTGTAGTTGTAATCGGAGCCGTCCTTTCCCTGTTCTCCGTTGGCTTCATTGTGCTTTCTGTCATAGGAAACCATATCTGCCATGGTGAACCCGTTGGTATTTGCCATAAAATTGACCTTGCCAAAGACTCCGCCATTTTCTTTCATCTGATAAACCGCTGCATGGAGCATATCTTCGTCGCCCTTTAAAAGCCGGCGCATATCTGTCTGGAAATCCTCCCGATAACAGGCCAGGCGCCTTTTTCCAGAAAATGCATCCCCCCCAAAGTCCCCGGCAAAAAGCTTCACCCCCGCGAGGGCCGGATCCTCCGCCGCCGCCCTGGCGTCAAAATTCCCCGAAATGTGAATGCCGTCCACATGATATTCCTGTACCCAGTGGCGCAGGCAGGCAAGCTGGAGGGCGGTGCCCATATCCTGTCCAAAGAAAAGTTCCACAGCAAGCTCCATCCCATTTTCATGAAATGCTTTCACAAGCTCCTTAAACTGAATATCAGGCGTCTTTTCCCTTCCGCCCTTTACGCAGTACGAAGCCTTTGGCGCAAAGCAATAAGCCGGGCCATAGCCCCAGTAATTGAGCTTTCCGCTACCTGTACACTCCTTAAATTCATCTGGAAGCATGAGCTCTGTCATGGTAACCCCAAGGGTTTTCAGATAAGGAAGCTTTTCCACAATCCCGGCAAAGGTCCCTTTCTGTTTCACGCCGGAGGAAGGGTGTTTGGTAAACCCTCTCACATGGAGCCGGTAAAGGATGGTATCCTCAAAGGAATAACCGTAAAATGCATCCTTCCCCCAGTCAAAGTCCTCCCTCAAAAAACCGTAGCGGATGCCTCCTTCCGGCTCCCCCCATTTTTCCCGGCCCCTCACCACTGCCGCGCATACATCCTCCACAGGATGACCGTCCATGGAAAGGCTGTATTCATAAGCTGCCGGTTCAAAGCCGGAAAGAACCAGATATCGGATATTCCCAAGCCGGCATTCTTCTGGAAATGGAAACACTCCCGCCTCCCGCTCTCTGCCTCTTTTATACAAATGAAATAGGAGCGCTCCTTCTTTCTCTACTGCGACTGACACATACACACGGCCGTTCTCCACCCGCGTCCCCAGCGGAAAAGGTCTTCCTCCTATCGCTTCTGCTTTTATCTTCCCCACGCATTTCCTCCTTGTCATCACGCCAAAGCGTTTATCCTGCTGTCTCTCCTGCTGCGATTTTTGCTGCCAGCTCCTCCAGATACATCCACCGTTCCAGCTTTTCCTCAAGCCTCACCTCAAGCTGCGCCTTTTCCTCCATAAGCTGATTTAAGGCGCTGTAATCCGAAACCGCCGCCTCGATGGCTGTCTCCTTTCTGTCGATTTCTTCCTCCAGGGAATGGATTTCCTCCTCAATGGTCTCGAAATCCCGCTGTTCCTGATACGTGAATTTTAACTTTTTCGGACGGCTTCCCTGCTTTCGTTTGGCTGCATGACTTTCTGCCTCTGGCGTTTTCTTCCCGGCCATTATCCCTGAACCTTCTGCCTCTTTGCGTCTTTGTGAAGCCGCCTGATAATCGGTATAGCCTCCCTCGTACTGACGAACCATCCCACGGTTCTCAAAGGCAAAAATCCGGCGGGCCACCCGGTCCAGAAAATACCGGTCATGGGACACGGCGATAACGATACCCGGAAAATGGTCCAAATAATCCTCCAATATCATCAAGGTCCGGATATCCAGGTCATTGGTGGGCTCATCCAGGATCAGTACATTGGGCGCCTCCATCAAGACCCGCAAAAGATAGAGTCTCCGCCGCTCCCCTCCAGAAAGCCGTTCGATGGCAGTATACTGCAAATCTGCCGGAAACAAAAACCGCTCCAGCATCTTGGAGGCGCTTACGCTCCCTTCCTCTGTCACCACAAACTCCGCCACATTCCGGATGTAGTCAATGACCTTGAGATTCCGATCCATGGATTCGTTTTCCTGGGAAAAATAGCCCAGCTTTACAGTCTGGCCCAGAACCACCTCCCCGGCGTCGGCCGCCTCAATCCCCATCAGAATTTTCATCAAAGTGGATTTGCCGCAGCCGTTTGGCCCCACGATCCCCACCCGGTCGTCTTTCAGAAAAATATACGTAAAATCCCTTACTAATTTTTTCTCTCCATAAGCTTTCGAGATGCCCTGGAGCTCCACTGTAGTCTTTCCCAGCCTGCTCTTTACGGAACTCAATTCCACAGTCCCGTCTGTCTGCGGCCCTTTCTGATCCCGAAGCTCCTCAAATCGTTTGATATGGGCTTTCTGTTTGGTAGACCTGGCTCTGGCTCCCCGCATCATCCAGGCAAGCTCTGTGCAAAGGAGGCTCTGCCTTTTCCGCTCTGAGGCCTGAGCTATGGCCTCCCGCTCTGCCTTCCGCTCCAGAAAAGCCGAATATCCTCCCATATAGCTGTAAAATTTTCCCTTATCCAACTCCACAGTACGATTGCAGACACTGTCTAAAAAGTACCGGTCATGGGTCACCATGACAAGGGCTCCTTTAAAACGTTTTAAATAATCCTCCAGCCATCCGGCCATCTCACTGTCCAGATGGTTGGTGGGCTCGTCCAAAACCAGGACGTCCGCCTCCGACAAAAGCACTGCCGCCAGCGCCGCCCGTTTCCTCTGTCCGCCGGAAAGCTCGCCTATGGGCTGGTAAAAATCCAAAAGCCCCAGAGTATTTAACATGGCCTTTGCCTGACTCTCCAACTCCCAGAGTTCCGCTTCCGTCTCCCGCCGTAAAAGTACCGAAGAAAGTACGGTTTCCTGCCTGTCAAAAACCGGCTCCTGGGACAGATAACAGAATTTTAACCCATTTCCCCGGACCACTTCTCCCCCGTCCGGCTCCAAAAGCCCTGCGATGATTTTTAACAGCGTGCTTTTTCCGGTTCCGTTGATCCCAATCACCCCAACCTTCTCCCCCATCCCAAGGGAAAAGGAAGTGTCGTCAAACAGAAGCCGTTCCGTATAGGATTTGGTCAGATGCTCTATAGTCAAAAGGTTCATAGATCTATCACCAGCTCCACGGGACAGTGGTCGGAACCTGTGACCTCTGTATGGATAGCAGCGTCCACAAGTTTCTCTTTCAGCGCTTCTGAGACCACAAAATAGTCGATCCGCCACCCGGCATTTTTCTCTCTGGCCTTAAACCGATAGGACCACCAGGAATAAATCCCCTCTTTGTCCGGATAAAAATAACGGAAAGTATCCACAAACCCAGCCTCAAGAAGCGCCGTAAACTTTCCCCGCTCCTCGTCAGTAAAACCGGCATTTTTCCGGTTGTTCTTTGGATTTTTCAGGTCAATCTCTTTATGAGCCACATTCAGGTCCCCGCAGAAAATCACCGGTTTTTTCTCCTCCAGCCCTTTCAGATAGCCAAGGAACGCATCCTCCCATTCCATGCGGTAAGGAAGTCTCGCCAGTTCATTCTGGGAATTGGGAGTATAGCAAGTCACCAGATAATACTTCGGATACTCCAGGGTAATGACCCGTCCCTCCCCGTCATGCTCCTCTTTTCCGATCCCATAAAAAACAGAAAGGGGCTCTTCTTTTGTAAAAACAGCAGTTCCCGAATAGCCCTTCTTCTGCGCATAATTCCAGTATTGATGATACCCCTCCACAGGAAGGTCGATCTGTCCTTTTTGAAGCTTCGTCTCCTGAAGACAAAAAATATCTGCATCTGCCTTTTTAAAATACGCTTCAAATCCCTTCGTCACGCAGGCCCTCAGACCGTTGACATTCCAGGAAATCATTTTTTTTGTCATATAAAATCCCTCCAAATTTTATTATAAACGATGCGAAGTGTGCGTTCAACACAAAATATAAGAAAGTTTCTCTTGCAAAATACACATTTTCCTGTAAAATAAGACTTGTTGTGAGATACATCTGCGGATAATTTAAAATAAGAAAGGATTTTTCTATGATCAGTGCAAACAACATCACGCTCCGTATTGGAAAAAAGGCGCTCTTCGAGGATGTAAATATCAAATTTACGGAAGGAAACTGCTATGGCCTCATCGGGGCCAACGGCGCAGGGAAGTCCACCTTCTTAAAAATTCTCTCCGGACAGTTGGAGTCCACCAAAGGGGACATTGCCATTACCCCCGGCCAGAGGCTTTCTTTTTTACAGCAGGACCATTTTAAATATGATGACTGTGTGGTCCTTGATACGGTCATGATGGGGAATCCCCGCCTGGTGGAGATCATGAAGGAAAAGGACGCCATTTACGCCAAGCCGGACTTCTCCGATGAGGACGGCATCCGCGCAGCGGATCTGGAGGCAGAATTCGCCAATATGAACGGATGGGAGGCAGAGTCTGACGCTGCCACTCTCTTAAACGGTCTCGGAATCGGCCCGGAACTCCATTACTCTTTAATGAAGGACCTGGTGGGCAACGATAAGGTGAAAGTGCTCTTGGCCCAGGCTCTTTTTGGAAATCCTGATATCCTGCTCCTGGACGAGCCCACCAACCATCTGGATTTGGACGCCATTGCATGGCTGGAGGAATTTCTGATCAATTTCGACAATACGGTGATCGTCGTGTCCCATGATCGGTACTTTTTGAACAAGGTCTGCACTCATATCGCGGACATTGACTATGCGAAGATCCAGCTCTATGCCGGAAACTATGACTTCTGGTATGAATCCAGCCAGCTGATGATCAAGCAGATGAAGGAAGCCAACAAGAAAAAAGAAGAAAAAATCAAGGAACTGCAGGAATTCATCCAGCGGTTCTCCGCCAATGCTTCCAAATCCAAGCAGGCCACATCCAGGAAACGAGCTCTGGAAAAAATTCAGCTGGACGAGATCAGGCCTTCCAGCCGGAAATATCCCTATATTGATTTCCGCCCCGAACGGGAGATTGGAAACGAAGTCCTGGTGGTGGAAAACCTGTCCAAGACCATAGACGGGGTCAAGGTGCTTGATCATCTTTCCTTCATCCTTGGCCGTAACGACAAAGTAGCTTTCGTGGGTTCTGACGAGCTTGCCAAGACCACCCTCTTCCAGATTTTGGCCGGAGAAATGGAACCTGATGAGGGCACCTACAAATGGGGCGTCACCACCTCCCAGGCTTATTTCGCCAAAGACAATACAAATGAATTTGACAATGACTTAACCATCGTGGACTGGCTCACCCAGTTCTCCCCGGTCAAGGACGTGACCTATGTCCGCGGCTTTTTGGGACGGATGCTCTTTGCCGGAGACGACGGTGTAAAAAAGGTGAGGGTGCTCTCTGGAGGTGAAAAAGTCCGCTGCCAGCTCTCCAAGATGATGATCCAGGCCACCAACATTTTGATTTTGGACGAACCGACCAACCATCTGGATATGGAGTCCATCACCGCCTTAAACAACGCTTTAATCAAATATCCCGGTGTGGTGCTTTTCTCCTGCCATGACCACCAGTTTGTCCAGACCACAGCCAACCGGATCATGGAGCTGACCCCCAGCGGCCTCATCGACAAGATTACCACCTATGACGAATATCTGGAAAGCGACGAGATGGCCAGAAAACGCCAGAAAAGCTACAGTCTCTCCGCTTCCGACGCACAGGACAATTAAATTTCTGGCTCATTCCAATTCCCTTCAAAATGTTCTGCCCGTGGGACGATCACCGGTCACACGGGCAGAATTCTCAATTCATTTATCCATTAGCTGATTCTCAGCCGGTCCTTCCGGCTCTCCTTGCCTCTTTCTTTTCTTCCATTTTGCTCACGATAATCGCACAGGCCGCGTCGCCGGTGATATTGACTGTGGTACGTCCCATATCGAAAATACGGTCCACGCCTGCCACTAAGGCGATGCCTTCCACCGGCAGACCCACGCTCTGAAGCACCATAGCCAGCATGACCATACCTGCGCCGGGAACACCTGCTGTACCGATGGAAGCCAGGGTCGCTGTCAGAATGATGGTTAACTGCTGGGGCAGCGTCAGGGATATGCCGAAGCAGGAGGCGATAAAGATCGCACACACACCCTGATAGATAGCCGTACCGTCCATATTGATGGTGGCGCCAAGGGGCAGCGTAAAAGCTGCAATATCTTTCTTTGCTCCCAATTTCTCCGAACACTCAATGTTTAAGGGCAGAGCTCCCACGGAAGAGGAGCTGGAGAAGGCCATCATCATGGCTGGAAGCATTCCCTGAAAGAACTTGATGGGACTCAGTCCCCCCATCAGCTTCACGGTGGAAGAATAAACGAGGACTGCGTGAAGAATGTAACCGATGTATGCCACAAGCAGTACCATCGCCAGACTTCCCAGAATCATAGGTCCGTTTTCTGCAACCACGGGAGTGATCAGGGCGAACACACCGATGGGGCTTAAAGCGATGATAAAGGACATAATCTTCATGGAAACTTCACTGGCACTTTCCATAAACTTGCCGAATGCTTCCCCCTTCTCTCCCGCCAGGATAATGCCGAATCCAAAGAACAGAGACGCCACAATCACCTGCAGCATGGTCGCACTGGCAAAAGGCTCAATAATGTTGCTGGGGAAAATCGCAACAATGGTATCCATGATGCTGGGTGCTTCTTTTGCCTCATATTCCAGGCCGGAAACCGCCAGCTCCGGAAATACTCCTTTAAAAACATTGGCCAAGACCAGGCCGATGACGATGGCAAAAGCTGTGGTGCACAGATAAAAAATGACTGTCTTTACGCCTATGCTCCCCACCTTGCGGATATCCTTCATGGAGATTACGCCGCTGATGATGGAGAAAAACACAATAGGCACGACAATAAACTTGATCAGGTTCAGGAAGATCGTACCAAAAGGCTTTATGTAATCGACAGCGATCTCCGGCGCCCCCATAAGACATAAACCTGCGACAATCCCCAGTGCCAGACCGATAAAAATTTGAAGCGGCAGTGCAATTCGTTTCTTTTTTTCCATACTCCTTCTTCCTTTCCCACCGTTTCACGGTTATAATTATATATGTAGTTTACTAAATTTTCTGTATTATTGCAATCTCTTTTTTACTTTTTATGAAAAAAATGTAAAAATCTTGAAATTCTGATGGTTGTCCTGGGAATAGAAATCTTTTTTCTGGAAAATATATTTTCAAAATTCTATAATTCAGAAAAAGCAGGAGGACCAAAACAGCCTTCCTGCCTTTTTCTATCTGTTCTCTTTTCTCTCCACTCTAGTCTTCCAGCCTCTCTCTGGGAATAAACGTCCGGCCAGATATCATTGGTTCCTTCTTTTTCTTTAATTCCTCCGCCGCCAAAACCGCCTCCTCGGCAAAGACTGTCTGAGAATCCACCAGAATCTTTCCCCGCTTATCCGGCTTCTCGTAGGTACCGTCCGGCTTAAGAATATGGGACCGGACATTGTCGGCAAGCTCTGTCTCCAAGATGTGGAGGGCCCGCTCCTTATTTTCTTCCACTTCCACCGGGAAGAGAAGCTCCACTCTCCGGTCCAAATTTCTGGGCATCCAGTCAGCACTTCCCATATAGATCTCATAACTTCCGCCGTTGCCAAAATAGAAGATCCGGCTGTGCTCCAGGAACGTCCCCACGATGGAACGGACTGTAATATTATCACTCACGCCTGGGATCCCGGTCTTTAAACTGCAGATTCCCCGGACGATCAGATCAATCTTCACCCCTCTCGCCGAAGCTTTATAAAGCTCCTCGATGATCACCGGATCACACAGAGAATTCATTTTCGCGATGATCCTCCCCTCATATCCCTGGGACACACATTTGATTTCCCGTCTGATGAGAGCCACAAACCGGTTCTTAAGCCACAAAGGGGCCATGGAGAGCTTATTCCAGGAAAGGGGCTCTGAATAACCGGAAAGCATGTTGAACACCGCGCTTGCGTCCTCCCCGACAGCCCGGTCGCAGGTCATGATCCCTGTATCTGTGTAAAGCTTTGCCGTGGAATCATTGTAATTCCCCGTCGCCATGTGGACATACCGGCGGATGCCATCCTCTTCCTTCCGGACCACCAGACAGATTTTGCAGTGGGTCTTTAAGCCTAAAAGCCCGTAGATCACATGACAGCCCGCCTGTTCCAGCCTCCTTGCCCAGATAATGTTGTTTTCTTCATCAAACCGGGCCTTAAGCTCCACCAGGACGGTCACCTGCTTGCCGTTTTCCGCTGCTTTTGCCAGCGCCGCCACAATGGGAGAATGGCCGCTCACCCGGTACAAGGTCTGTTTGATGGCAAGAACCTGGGGATCTGCTGCCGCCTGCTTCACAAAATCCACCACCGGATCAAAAGACTCGTAAGGATGATGCAAGAAAATATTCCCCTTGCGGATATTGGCAAAAATATCGTCCTCGTTGGCAAACTCCGGGACAAGCTGAGGCTTCCAGGGCCTTTGCTTCAGGTGGTCAAAGCCCTCCTCCCCGTAAAACTTCATCAAAAACGTGAGATCCAGAGGCCCGCCTATGAAAAAGGTCACGTCGTCCTTGATGGCAAATTCCTTTTTCAGAATCTTGAGGAGCCGCTTGTCAATGTTCTCTTCCACCTCCAGGCGGATGACTTCTCCCCACTGTCTCCTCTTTAACTGCCTCTCAATCTCCTTAAGGAGATCCTCCGCCTCTTCCTCATCAATAGGAAGATCTGCGTTTCGCATGATTCGGTAAGGATGGGCGCAGACGATCTCGTAATTGAGAAACAGGCGGCTCATATTTCTCTCAATGATCTCTTCCAGCAAAATAACTGCCCGTTCCCCGTCCTTCCCGCCGGGAATCTCCACAATCCTTGGCAGCACCGCCGGCACCTGCACTGTGGCAAACTCCAGGGCGCCCTTCTTCTCCCCGTCTTTTTTCTCGTTTTCTTTTTTCTCACTGCCCTTTTTCTTTTTCAACAGAGCCGCTATGTTCAGGCTCTTGTTCCGCACCAGAGGAAAGGGCCTGGAGGAATCCACAGCCATGGGGGTCACCACCGGATAGACCGACGACTCAAAATAGTCGTCCACAAAGGCCGCCTGCTTTTCATTTAACTGCTCGTGATGAGAAATGACCTCGATTCCTTCTTTTTTAAGAAGGGGGAGCAGGGACCGGTTCCAGGTGGAGTACTGGACATCCACCAACTCATGCATTCCCCGGCCGATGGCCTCAAGCTGTTCTCCGGCCGTCATTCCGGCGATATCCCGCCCTTTATAATCCGCATGGACCATGTCCTTCAAAGAAGCCACCCGGACCATAACGAATTCATCCAGATTGGATGCTGTGATGGACAAAAACTTTAACCGCTCAAAGAGCAGGTTATTCTTATCCCGGGCCTCACTGAGAACCCGGTAATTAAACTGGAGCCAGGAAAGTTCCCTGTTTTCAAAATATTCAACCTTTCGGAAATCCCTCTCTTCTCCCATGGTCACACCCCCTTCTTTTTCTTGAGCACCGGCCGGATGCCGTAAACCTCTTCAAAGAAGTCCGCCCGGTGGGCAAACAGCGCCTCCTCCAGCAGAATACTCTCCGGCGAAGAGGTGGTGATGAACATCTGCTGATCCTTGACTGAGATGCGCACATCCTTGAATTTCTGCTTCTGGCTCCGGTCCATGGCATTGCCGATCTTAAGGATGGCCGTAAGCTTCGCGATGGTAATCCGCATGGACTTATTTAAACTTACGTCCCCAGTCGTATAATCAAACTCCACAGTATTATATTTCACCACATTGGCAATGATCACCCGCTCCCTGTGGGACACGCCGATGATCTCTGTGGAGAGAATGATATTGTAAGCACATTCTCCCGGCGTCTTCATGCTGATGTAATTGCCGCAGTCGTGCAAAATGGCGCTGATCTGCAAAAGAAGCCGCTCCCGCTTCCCAAGGCCATGGTACTTCTTCATGCCGTCGAAAATGTTCAACACATTCTTTTCCAGAACAGCCGTGTGATCCCGGTCGCTCATATACCGCTTTGCGATATTCCTGGCTGCCACAAGAATATCCTTGGAAAAGTCGTGGGCAAAATGGATTAGCTTCTTCTGCTCCGCAAATTCCGCCACAATGCCGTCGCCAAGCCTGACCCCCGGAAGCCAGACCATCTCCGCCTCCGTGGCGTCAATCAGTCTTTTGTAGACCATGGCCCCCGGCACCACCAGGGACACGAACTCTGCCGGAATGTCATATTTCTCCGCAATCTGGTCCTCCCCCATATTCCGCAAATCTTCGTAAAACTCCATGAATTCCTGGGCGCTGACCCTCTGCTTATCTGCATGGGCGCCCCTTCCCAGATACATGGCGCATACGCCGGTGGCAATGATATTTTTCACATTCCGTTCTTTTAAAAAGAGCTTTTTAAAGGCTGTAATGTCATTGTCAATGAACTCCTGGGCCAGCTTTTTCCGGTCCTCGGCCATTCCGCCGATCCTGGCCAGAATCTGGTGGATTCTGAGGGCCCCAAGCTTTAAGTTCTGAGTCGTCACCAGGGCGTCCTTGTCAAAGAGGGAAATCTGAGTGCTGCCAGACCCCACTTCCACAATGGCCGTCCCTTTCTGGATGATGTTATTGAATTCATTTTCCTTGGCCGCAATGGCTTTGTAGCAGAGAAACCGCTGTTCCGAATTGCTGAGGACATCAATCTCGATGCCGGTGCGCACCCGGATCTGGTCCAAAACCACCTCCCTGTTCTCCGCCTCTCTGATCGCGCTGGTTCCGTAGGCCCGGTAATTTTCCACCTGGTATTCCGCCATGACTCCCTGGAACCGGTGCAAAAGTCTGCACATCTCGTCCACCCGGTCATAGCTGATGATCCCCCGCTCATAAGTGTCCCGCCCTAACCCAATCACCTTCCGGATCCGTTCCAACTGGGCAATCCCCTTTTTCGGCGAAATCTCGTAAATGGTAAGTTCCAGCTCATAAGACCCCACATCAAGAGCTGCAAACGTCGTAACAGACGCCATGGTTCCACCCCCTCGTTTTTACCTTTTTACCTTCTTGTCCCCTTTAAGTATGTGATAAATTGGACTGCCGTCCGGCCGGAGATGCCGCCGTGGGAAAGCTCCCATTTGTTGGCCAGAAGGAGAAGCTCTTCCTCCGGCATTTCAATCCCGGCCCGTTTGGCCAGGGTTATCACAATTGCTTTGAATTCTTTTGGCTCCGGCCTTCCGAAATAAATAGTGACTCCGAATCTTGAGGACAAAGACAGCTTCTCCTGGACTGTGTCGGATCGATGCATATCCTCCCGCACTTCTTCCTTGTCGCTGAAATTTTCCCGGATCAGATGACGCCTGTTGGATGTGGCGTAGATCAGCACATTCCCCGGCTTCACTTCCAGGCCTCCCTCAATGATCGCCTTCAAATATTTATAGTCCACCTCAAATTCTTCGAAGGACAGGTCATCCATGTAAATGATAAACTTATAATTCCTGTTTTTGATCTGAGCGATTACGTCTGAGAGATCCTTGAACTGATGCTTATAAATCTCAATCATCCTCAGGCCCTTATCATAGTATTTGTGGAGAATGGCTTTTATGCTGGAGGATTTCCCTGTCCCGCTGTCGCCAAAGAGCAGACAGTTGTTGGCCTCCCTCCCCTCCACGAAAGCCTCCGTGTTCTCAATGAGCTTCCTCTTCTGGCTCTCATACCCCACCAGATCGTCCAGATAGACATGCTCAATATTCTTAATGGGCACAATCTGGGCCCGCCCCTTCTTATGCTCCACCCGGAAAGCCTTGTGAAGCCCAAATTTCCCCACACCGAACCTGCGGTAAAAATCTGTGAGGATCTCATGCCATTTTCTGTCCGTCTCCGCCCTGGAAAGAGCTTCCGAGAGGGCCTGGATATTGTCCCGGATCCGGCGGTTAAAGATCTGGCTGTGAGTCCCAGTGCTCTCATATGTCTTTAAAAAACAAAACACCCTGGTGTCAAGGCTTTCGTCCAGGTCCTCCAGATCGTACTCAAACCATTCCCGGAAAAGGGCAAAATCATGGAGAGCCAGGGCGTTGACCGTCCCCTCCACCATCCCCCGGATCTCACAGGCCGTGCTGAATGCATTTTCAGTCGTAGCCAGCACATATGCCAGAAAGCTGTGCCACAGGTTCCCCTTAAAGCCGTGGGCCGCCGAAAATTCTGTCAGCTTCCCCGCTGTCTCATAAGGGTCAAAGGAAGCCCTCGCTCCCTGCTCCATGAGGGCCGTCATGGCCTCTAAAATTTCCTTATGCCCCGGATCCCGGTACAGGATCAGTTCCTTACTTTTCATCAGCGTTCTTTCCTTTGTCCATAGATTTAGATGATCTGGCGGTCATTTCAGACCAGATATATAATTGCCGAGAATCCGGAAATAATTGGCTTCTTCCAGGATCCCCCGCAACGCGTTCTTTACCCCAGCATCCCCCAGGTTGCCCTCAAAATCCACGAAAAAACGGAACTCCCAGGGCCGTCCCAGAATGGGCCTGGACTCTAACTTCACCATGTTTAACCCATTGTAGGTCAAATGGGACAGCATGTTGTAAAGTGCCGCATTCTCATGCTTTGTCTCAAAACAGACACTCAATTTATCGGCAGAAGCCTCATAGAGCTTTTGGCTGGCCACCACAATGAACCGGGTGACATTCCCCTTATGGTTCATCACATTCCCATCCAGAATCTTTAAACCGTAAAGATTCCCCGCCATCTCGCTGGCAATGGCTGCCTGAGACCTGTCTCCAGCCTCCTTCACCTCCTTGGCAGAAAGAGCCGTGTTCCCCGTACTGTGCCTGGTCCATTCTTTATGTTCATCCAGATAAGTACTGCACTGCATAAGCCCCTGGGGATGGGAATAGACCAGCTTAATGTCGGAAAGCGATGCCTCTGGAAGCCCAAGAAGCACATGATCCACCTTCACGTAGGTCTCTCCCACAATATAATTGTCAAATTTTACCAGCAGGTCATAAATGTCCGCCACACTCCCCGCCGAGGAATTTTCAATGGGAAGTACCGCAAAATCTGCTGTCCCTGCACAGAGAGCCTTCATGGCATCGTCCCAGGTTCTCACGTTGAAAAGCTTTGTCCGTTCTCCGAAAAACTGCAGAGCCGCCGCATGGCTGTAAGCGCCTTCCACCCCCTGATATACCACCCTTGCCCTGGATTTGGGAAGGTTCGGAACCATCTCAAATGGAAGCCCCGTGACCACACCGTGGTCGGCCAGAAGCTCATACTGGAGCTTCCGGCTCATGGACATGATCTGGGTGAAGAGCTCCCTGACTCCGTATCGGGTAAATTCTGAACTGGCCTGCTCCGAAAGGACTGCTAATTTCTCCGTCTCCCGCTTCCGGTCAAGGACCTGCATACCCGTCTCAATCTTATATTCTGCCACGTCTCTGCAAAGCCCCATCCTCTTCTCAAAAAGTTCTACCAGTTTCCCGTCGATGTCATCAATCTCTTTTCTGATCTCTTTTAAATCCATTCCCATTCCCCGCTCTCTGCTGTTTTTTCCACAATGAGTCCGCCACCACAAAGCGAAGCCGTCTTCCAAAGGGCTTTTCTCATTTATGGCAGAAGCTCTTCCAAAAGGGTCTTGACCCGCTTATTTAGGAGAGGATGAACCTTGTAAGGTGCAATCTGCGCCAAAGGCTCCAGCACAAAGAGACGTTTTTCGATCTCTGGATGGGGCACCACAAGCTCCTCTGTCTCCAAAATCTCATTTCCATAAAAAAGCAGATCCAGATCCAGGGTCCTGGGCCCCCAGTGGATCAGCCGTTCCCGTTTCTCCTTGCGCTCCGCCTCATGAAGCACTTCCAAAAGCTCATGGGGAGTGAGAAGCGTATCAAGCTCCAGACAGCCGTTTAAAAACTCATCCTGCTCCACGCCGCCATAGGGCTCTGTGACAATCATGTCAGAAATCCGTCCCAGGCGGATCCGCCTGTCATCCTTAAGAGCCTGGAGTCCCGCCTCAATGTGGGCTCTCTTATCCCCCATATTGGAACCAAAAGCCACATAAGCCTTCTGCCAGCCCCGCTCAATCCTCACCGAGACTGTCTCCAGGGGAAGCCCTACCGGCGCCCAGGGCTTTTTGATTTCTAAAACAATCCCCTTCATCAGCGGAAACGTAAGCAGCAAGTGCTCTGCCAGCTCCTCTGCCGCCGCCTCAATCAGCTTTTTCGTATGAGCCTTCATGTAAGAAGTGATCTCCTCCGCCACCAGCCCATAATGGATAGAATGCTCCAGTTCATCCCCAAGGCCTGCTTTGCGGGTATCACACAAAAGCTCTGCGCTCACCAAAAACTTCTGTCCCAGTTTATTTTCTTCCGGAAATACGCCGTGATTGGCGAACACCTCCAGATTTTGTACGGTAATCCTGTCCATCTCGTTTCCTCTCTCATGCCTGCAAAATGGCTTCTGTCATCTTGACTGCCCTGGCATTTTCTTTCACGTCGTGGACCCGCACAAAGGCGCAGCCCTTCATCACGCCCATCACTGTAGTCGCAAGAGTTCCCTCCAGCCGATCTGTGGCCGGAAGATCCAGGGTCAGCCCGATCATGGACTTTCTGGAAGTGCCAAGAAGCACCGGATACCCCAGATCATTCAGAGTCTCCAGCCGGTTCATCAAAATCAGATTGTGTTCATAGGTCTTTCCAAAACCCATGCCGGGATCCAAAATAATCCGGTCCTTAGCCACCCCTGCCTTTTTCGCAAGATCTACCGATTGGAGAAGATCCGCCTTCACTTCCTCCAGATAATTCTCATAGACTGGTTCCTTCCGGTTATGCATGAGACAGCAGGCCGCCCCTGTCCTGGCGATCACCTCTGCCATCCGGCCGTCATACTTACATCCCCAGATATCGTTGACCAGACAGGCGCCGGCTTTCACCGCCGCCTCTGCCACACCGCTTTTATAAGTATCAATGGAAATAGGAATGTCAAAACGCTCCCCCACTGCCTCGATGACTGGAAGCACCCGTTCCATCTCCTCCTCATCCGGAAGAACAGCCCCGTAGCCGGGCCTGGTAGACTCTCCGCCGATATCAATGATATCTGCACCATCCTTTATCATTTCCTCTGCATGGGAAAGAGCCGCATCCAGCTGGTCCCACTTTCCCCCGTCTGAAAAAGAATCCGGCGTCACATTGAGGATTCCCATAATGTATGTATGCTTTCCAATCTCAAATTCCCGATTTCCGATTTTCACTTTCTTCCTCCACCCTGCTACCGCTTCACATAATAATTTTTCCGCTCTATAGGCCAGTTACAGGATCCCTGTGCCTTGCAGACAAAGCAGGCTCTAGAACCCTTGTCCGCCTCATAGAGAATCTTCGACAGAAGCTTCTCCCCTGCCGCCTCCCTGGACCGGTGGCCGCTGATGGCCTCCAAAATTTGAACACACTCTTCCTCGTCAAAGCCGCAGTCTGTGAGAACCGTCTCTGCGATCAAAGCTCCTGCCTTGTCATGGGGCATCCCCGTCTCATACTGGCTGGCCCTGCCGATATCATGGAGCAAGGCTGCCCCATATACCACGTCCTTTCTGATGGGGAGCTTCTCCTCCAGCACTGCGATGTAGGCTAATCTCGCCACACTTAGAAGATGGTCAATATCGTGCCGGCAGTACATCCGATCCCGCTCCAGACGATTTAATTTCTTCATTTCTTTAATAAAAATTTCATGCTGAATGATTCGGTTTACCCGTTCCATAAATTCCTCCTGCCTTCTTTCTCTACAGGGGCGCGCCGCGAAAATGGCTGCGCCGCGTTTATCCCTATCCCTGGCGCAGCATGGCGAACACTCTCTCGCAAAGCGCCGGATTCTCCTGAAAGACTCCCCTGCAGGCATAGGTCATGGTCTTGGCCCCAGGCTTTCGAATTCCCCGCATGGTCATGCACATATGCTCTGCCTCAATGACTACCATGGAGCCCTTGGGCTTTAAATGTTCCATCAGTGCATCGGCAATCTGAGACGTAAGCTGCTCCTGGATCTGGGGACGTCTGGCATACGCCTCCACCGTGCGGGCCAGTTTACTCAGCCCCACCACCCGGCCGTCCGGCATATAGGCCACATGAGCCTTTCCATAAAAAGGAAGCAGATGATGTTCGCACATGGAGTAAAGGGCAATGTCTTTCTCCAGTACAATCTCATTCCCCACTGCCGGGAAAGTTTTGGAAAGGTGTACGGCCACTTCCTCATCCGTTCCGCCATAGATCTCTTCACACATCCTTGCGATCCGGTCGGGCGTTCCCACAAGCCCTTCCCTGTTTACATCCTCGCCAATGCCTTCCAACAAAAGACGTACCGCCGCTTCCACTTTCTCTCTGTCAATCATGGATACTCTCCTTTAAGGCTTTTGACAGTTCTCCCAGATAAGAAAGCGAGCCGAAGGCCACGACCACACCGCCCTCTCCCGCCTGGGAAATAGAGTCCTGCACTGCCTTCTTTATGCTGCTTTCTGCCTGCACCCTCCCGCAAAATCCGATCTCTTTTGCCCGTTCTTTGATATAGGACGAAAGCGACTCCCCGGAGAGCGCCCTGGGGCTTTCAGGTGTCACCGTATAGATCTGATCCGCCAAAGGCGCCGTGATCTTTACAATCTCTCGGTAATCCTTATCTGCCAATATCCCCATTATATATATCATTCTTCTGTTTGGGAAATACAAGTTCAGGGAATCCCTAAGCCTTTCAGCCGCCTCCGGATTGTGGGCCCCGTCTATGAGAAATACCGGTCGGTCCGAAAGCTTTTCAAAGCGTCCCGGCCATTTCACAGACGCCATTCCCTCATAAACTGCATTCTCTTCCATATCATAGCCCAAATCCCGGAGAATTTCAACTACTTCAAGAGCCGTACAGGCGTTTATTATCTGATATTTTCCGGCCAGTGGAATTTTTATTTTCCGAAATCCTTTATAATGGAAAAGACTTCCGGAAAGTCCTGTTTCCAAAATCTCTGCCCCGTCTGGCCGGGACACCTTAAGAGGCGAATGCTTCTCCATACAGATTTCCCGGATGACCCTCATCACCGCCTCCCCCTGGCCGCAAAGAACCGTGGGCCTCCCTTCTTTGATGATACCGCCTTTGACCCTTGCGATCTCTTCCAGGGTGTTTCCCAAAAACTGCATGTGATCCATACTGACGGAGGCAATCACGCTGCAGACCGTAGTCTTTACCGCATTGGTCGCATCTCCCGCCCCTCCCATTCCGGTCTCCAAAGCCACCAGATCACAGCCCTGTTCCTTAAAATACAAGAAGGAAACCGCCGTCTCCGTCTCAAAGGCTGTCGGATGAGAAAGCCCCTCTGCTTCCATCTCTTCACTCACCCGCCGTACCTCGCTGATCAGCCTGGCTGCATCCCCTTCTGAAATACTCTCTCCGTTCACTTTAATCTTTTCACTGTAAGAAAACACCGACGGAGAATGGTAGCGTCCTATCCGGTATCCCGCTGCCTGACAGACCGATGCGATAAAAGCCAGGGTGGAACCTTTCCCATTAGTCCCCGCAATATGGATAAAAGAAAGCTCCTCCTGAGGATTCCCCAGCCTTTCAAGGAGCTCCTCCATGGTCGAAAGCCCCAGGGAAATTTTCTTCGTCCGTGTAATCTCTTCAATATATGCTTTTGCTTCTGTAAAATTCATGATTTGTCCTCCGCCTGAATCTTCCTGCAACGCTTACATCTCAATTATCTTATCACAGGAACCATACAAGGACAATCCAAATTATTCAAGAAAATCTGGCATAAATCTCCTTCCCACCACCCATACTGATACCATGGACAATAATTTTATTAAATGCGGGCTTGCAGGCTGGTCCGCCGAACTGTGTTACAGCAGCCTGATTGCGAGAACCAGAGATCATGACAAACGGCTCATGGGACAGACCTCTCTTTACATGTTCCCCATCTACGGCATGGCAGCTGCCATCGGGCCCATCCGGCAAAAACTATGTGCCCGCAGTGAATTTCTGCAAAAAAGTGCGGTCTGCCGCGGTGGCATTTATACAGGACTGATTTTTTTGACAGAATACTGCACTGGCTGGCTTCTCAGAAAGGCCGGACGCTGCCCCTGGGATTACAGCCAGGCAAAACTCAACATAAACGGCTTAATCCGCCTGGACTTTGCTCCCTTCTGGTTCGCTCTGGGACTGTTCTTTGAACATTATACTACCGCATAAATATCTCCTTGACTCCCCCCTACTTTTCCGCTATAATTAAATCACTTGATTTAAAACGGTTGATTTTATAAGAAGGGGGGCACTCTATGCCGCCGAAAGCAAAATTTTCAAAAGAGGAAATCGTAAATGCAGCACTGGACCTTGTCCGGGCTCACGGCTTTGGGGCTCTGACTTCCAGAGCATTGGGCACAGCCCTTGGCAGCTCGGCAAGGCCCATCTTTACCGTATTCCAGAGTATGGAAGATGTGGCCCAGGCCGTAACAAAAGCCGCCAAAGAGCTTTATAAGGAATATGTCCAAAAAGGACTGGCCGAAAAGCCGGCGTTCAAGGGAATCGGAACCCAGTACATTCTCTTCGCCGTAAAGGAACCGAAACTGTTTCAGCTTCTTTTTATGACGGAACAAAAACAGGTTCCCGATCTGTCAGGGATACTGCCCTTGATTGATGACAGCTATGAACAGATCCTCTTTTCCATTCAAAGGGACTACAAAATGGAGGAGGCGTCTGCCAGACGGCTCTATCACCATCTCTGGATTTATACTCACGGCATCGCAGTACTCTGCGCCACAAATATGTGCCGTTTCACCGGGGAGGAGATCAGTGAAATGATGACCGAAGTATTTACAAGTCTTTTCAAAACAAAGAAAGCAGGAAATAATCATGATTAAGGTGACAGATATTACAAAATCTTACGGAAACAGAGAGAACCTGTTTCCAATATTAAGGGGGATCAGCCTCGAAATCCAGGACGGCTCCTTTACTGTTATCCTGGGGGCGTCCGGTTCCGGAAAATCCACATTTTTGAATGTGATCTCCGGCCTTGAGCCTCCTGACAGCGGCAGGGTACTGTACGATAAAACGGATATTACCGCCCTTTCTGACAAGGCATTGACAAAATTTCGCAAAGCGGCCGTCGGTTTCATTTTTCAGCAGTATTTTCTGCTGCCCAATATGAATGTGGAAAAAAATGTAAAAATGGGCGCTGATCTGGCAGGTAACAAAGATTATAAAACCGTGATCCAGGCAGTCGGGCTTGGAGAAAAGTTACATAAATATCCCAGTGAACTTTCTGGCGGTGAACAGCAGAGGGTTTCCATCGCAAGGGCTCTGGCTAAAAAACCAAAGGTACTCTTCCTTGACGAGCCGACCGGCGCTTTGGACGAACAGACTGGCAGACAAATCCTGGATTATATCTACAGGCTCCAAAAACAGTATGGCTTTACCATTGTCATGGTGACCCATAACGAGAACATCGCCGAAATGGCAGATACGGTTATAAAAATGAACAGCGGGAAAATTTCTGAAATAAATACCAATGAAACGAAGAAAACCGCTTATGAGATTGGTTGGTGATGATATGGTTGTTGGAATCAAAGACGCGTCAAAGTTGATCGGAATTCTGATCGTTGTCTGTTGTGCAGTGCTGGTATGTACCATGTTTATGAATTACCAGATGGATCTTGCCGCCGTCGAAAACGAAATCACATCAGGACAGATGAGGATTTTCTACGAAGCCCAGATGTCCACGGCAACCGTGGTCTGCGCAGTCAGCGGAGGCTGCCTGCTCCTCACTTCCGCCCTTATGCTCCTGTTTTATATCCGGCATTATATCGACACTCATAAAAAAGAGCTTGGCATCTTAAAAGCACTGGGCTGTTCTGACCTGAAAATCTCCAAAAGCTTCTTGGTCTTTGGCAGCAGTGTTTTTTTCGGCGCAGTCCTTGGCTTTATGGGCGCATTTCTTTTGATGCCGTCCTTTTACCAGGTACAGAACGCGGACCAATTGTTGCCTGATATCTCCATACAGTTTCATCCTGCGCTGTTTGTCTTCCTGGTACTCCTGCCCACGGCTGTATTCGCCGCTCTCGCGGTCTGTTTTGCCTGGCATAAGCTGAAAATGCCGGTGATCTTCCTCTTAAAAGACGCGACAGTTTATTCTGTCAAGAAAAAAAAGCGAAAAACGGCCGAAAAAAACGATCATTCCTTTTTGGAAGAGCTGAAAACAAATACCCGAAGGGACAAAAAGATCCTTGTATTTTTCATTCTGTTTGCGTCTTTCTGCTTTTCTTCCATGACGCAGATGTCCGCCAGCATGAAAGACCTGGGAAGTCTCATGATAGGAGCCTTGATTCTGTTGATCGGAATCGTACTGGCCTGCACTACCCTGTTCCTCGCCATCACAACCGTCATTGGCGGCAATAAAAAAAACATCGCCATGATGCGGGTGTTCGGCTATTCCCAGAAAGAATGCTGCCAGGCTCTCCTCTACGGATACCGGCCTGTGTCCTATATCGGCTTTGCCCTTGGGACAGTATATCAGTATGTGCTGCTTCGGGTCATGGTGGATCTCGTCTTCCAAGATATCGGGAGCATCCCTGTTTACAAGTTTGATTTTCCTGTTATGTTCTTTTCCCTTGCCGCTTTTACAGTAACCTACGAACTGGTGATGTATTTCTATTCTGAGCGGATCAGGAAAATCTCCGTGAAAGAAATCATGATGGAATAACAGGAACCCTTATTGGATGAACCGTAAAATCCCGTTGCCCATTTCGTCTCCTTCATGCTACAATACAGACAGAACATCCAAAAAACCGAAAGGAGACGTCAAATGAACGATTTTTTGACCAAAATCAACGACGCCATGTACACCTATGTCCTGCTGATTCTTCTGGTGGGCGTTGGCATTTACTTTACCATCCGCACCAGGGGAGTGCAGCTTCGGCTTTTGAAAGACGGTCTGAAATCCATGCTGGACAAGGCCCCAGAAGGCGAAAACGGAGAAAAGAAGGTGTCTTCCTTCCAGGCACTGATGATCTCTACAGCCTCCAGAGTCGGTACCGGAAACATTGCAGGTATCGCCACCGCCATCGCTGCCGGCGGACCGGGGGCCGTATTCTGGATGTGGCTCATGGCTGTCGTCGGGGGCGCTTCGGCTTTCATCGAAAGTACTCTGGCGCAGATCTACAAAATCAAAGACGGGGATCATTTCCGCGGAGGCCCCTCCTATTACATGCAGAAGGCTCTCGGCAAACGCTGGCTGGGTGTCCTGTTTTCTGTGGCCCTGATTATCTGCTTTGCCTATGGCTTCAATGGGCTTCAATCCTTCAATATGTCCTCCTCCCTGGAATATTACATTCCTGGTTACAGTTCTACCCATATTCCCATGATTGTGGGACTTCTTCTTGCCGCCGCGACGGCTTTCGTCATCTGGGGAGGCGTCCATCGGATCGGGTTCATTACCTCCGTGCTGGTTCCAGTCATGGCCGTGATCTACATTCTGATCGGGCTTTTCACCATGATCACCCACATTGGGGAGCTTCCCCGTGTATTCGCTGTAATCTTTGAAAACGCCTTTGATTTCCGGTCCATGGCGGGCGGTTTGGCCGGAAGCGCCGTTGTCATCGGCATCAAACGGGGCCTCTTCTCCAATGAGGCCGGCATGGGCAGCGCCCCCAACGCCTCTGCCTCCGCCGAAGTGGACCATCCGGTCAAACAGGGGCTTGTACAGGTTATTTCCGTATTCATTGATACACTTTTGATCTGTTCCAGCACTGCCATGATGCTTCTCGTTTCCGGGATCCAGGGCGAGAGCGGCGTCATGGACGGCATCCCTTACGTCCAGGCTGCCATCAGCGCCAACGTGGGAAACTGGGGCATCCATTTCATTACCTTTTCTATTTTCGCCTTTGCCTTCAGCAGTTTGGTCGGCAACTATTTTTATGCGGAGTCCAACATTTTGTTCATCAAGGACAATAAAATCCTCCTGAACGTCTTCCGCATCACCTGCATCGCGGCAATTTTCCTCGGCGCACAGGCAGATTTCTCCCTCATGTGGAATATTGCAGATATCACCATGGGCTTCATGGCCATCATTAACATTCTCGTGATCTTCCTGCTGGGGAACACTGCCGTCAAGGCCTTAAAACATTATGAAGCACAGAAGAAAAAAGGCGGAACGATCACCTTCCTTGGAGAAGACATCGGCGCCAAAGATACGGTGTGGAAGTAGAACAGAAGCTCTGGGTAATCGGGCAGGGGAGAGTTCTTTTCCCCTGCCCACTGCTCCCCTGTGTGCATACAAAAATTCCGGGAAACCCTATCGGTTCCCCGGAACACAAAACTTATATTTCTTAATAATTCTTTGCATGGACCTCGAAATATGCCTGCGGATGGGCACAGACAGGGCAGACCTGAGGCGCCTTCGTACCAACCACGATATGGCCGCAGTTTCGGCACTCCCATACCTTGACCTCGCTTTTCTCAAACACTGCTGCCGTCTCCACGTTCTTTAAAAGGGCACGGTAACGTTCTTCATGGTGCTTTTCAATAGCACCCACCATACGGAACTTTGCCGCCAGCTCCGGGAAGCCCTCTTCCTCTGCCGTTTTGGCAAAGCCCTCATACATGTCGGTCCACTCATAATTTTCCCCGTCGGCGGCCGCCCCCAAATTTTCGGCGGTGGAGCCGATTCCCTCCAGCTCCTTAAACCACATCTTGGCATGTTCCTTCTCATTGTCCGCCGTTTTTAAAAACAGAGCCGAAATCTGCTCAAATCCCTCTTTTTTCGCTTTGGAAGCAAAGTATGTATATTTGTTCCTCGCCTGAGATTCCCCTGCAAAAGCCGCTTCTAGATTCTTTTCCGTCTGCGTTCCCGCATATTTATTCCCCATATTTTTATCCTCCTGATTTCAGGAAATGCATTGGTCTCCCGATGCATTTCCAAACATAACCTGCTGCAATCATTTTTAGAAACAAGTATAAGCTCCGTCCACAATAATGTCGCTTCCGGTGGTGTAGCCGGAGGCATCACTGGCCAGATACAAAACTGCAGGAATCAGCTCTTCCGGCTTGCCCATCCGGTGCATAGGCATGAGAGGCAGCCAGGCATCCTTAAGCTCCTTGGGAGTATCCACAGACATAGGAGTCGCAATGTATCCGGGGCTTAAGCTGTTGACGCGGATTCCATACTCTGCCCACTCCAGAGCCAGGGAACGGGTCATATGCATCACGCCTGCCTTGGAGGCATTGTAAGAGCACTGCCACTGAGGAATGTTGGCAATGGTACCGGACATGGATGCCATATTGATGATGCTTCCATGGATTTTATTGTCCACCATGATCTTTGCCACAGCGCGGGCCATAATGTACTCGCCGGTCAGATTGACGTCAATGACCTCTTTCCAGTCTTCAATGGAAGCCTCAAAGGTCCCCTGATGCTTGCAGATCCCTGCATTGTTGAACACCACGTCAATGTGTCCGGATTTCTTCATGATCTCAGAAAGAGCTGCGTCCACGTCTGCTTCCTTCGTCACGTCCGCCCGCACAAAGTAACACTTGCCGCCCTCAGCGGTAATCTTTTCGATGGTCTCGTCCGCATTGCTCCTGGCAATCACCACCACCTCAGCGCCCGCTTTGGCGAGGCCGATGGCCACTGTCTGTCCGATTCCACGTCCTCCGCCCGTTACAATCGCAACCTTTCCGGATAATCCGAATACTTCGTCCAAATAGCTCATAGTCTTTCTCCTTTTCTTTATATAAATCTTTGTTGATCCTGATTATAAATCTTTGTTGATTTTGATCACACCTTTGACGATCTCTGCCTTTTTGTTGATGCTGTCGTCCATGGCTCTCTGGGCGTCGTCCAGATCAAAAATATCCGTGACAATTCCCTTCAGGTTGACCTTGCCCGCTGCCACTGCCTCAATGGCCATGGGATAAATATGGCGGTAACGGAATACAGTCTTGAAGGTCAGCTCCTTGTCCAGAGCCAGACTGACAGGAAGGGTCAGCTCACCGCTCTTGGAATAACCCACCAGTACGATAGTAGCGCCTTTTCTCGTACAGTGGATCGCCTGTCTGGTGGTGATCTCCGTCCCGGCCGTCTCAATGACCAGGTCTGCGCCCTTTCCGCCGGTGAGCCGCATCACCTCTTCTACCATATCCACGTTCTTGCTGTTGATCACGCCTGTGGCTCCAAGCTCCATAGCCTTCTCCAGACGCTTCTCCATAATATCGACCACATAAACCTTAGAGACTCCCATCGCCTTGCAGGCCATCATGGACACCAGGCCGATGCAGCCGGAACCGGTCACCACAGCCGTCATACCCGCCTGGGCACCTCCCTGTCTCGCCGCATGGAAGCCCACGGCCAAAGGCTCAATCAGCGCTCCCTCCAGAGTGCTCACATTCTCCGGAAGCTTGAAACACAGAGCCGCCTCATGGGCCACATACTCCTGGAACACGCCATCCACAGGAGGCGTTGCAAAGAAAATCACATCAGGGCAGAGATTATATTTCCCCTCCCGGCAGAACTCACAGTGTCCGCAGGTCTTTCCGGGCTCTAAGGCCACCTTGTCTCCCACTTTCAGGTGTTTCACATCTGCGCCCACTTCGACGACCACACCGCCGGGCTCATGTCCCAGCACAAAAGGCGGCTCCACAATGTAATCTCCGATACGGCCTGTCTCATAATAATGAATATCGGAACCGCAGATTCCCACGTAATCCAGCTTGACCAGCACTTCATTTGCCTTCGGCTTCGGGATCTCTCTCTCTGTAAATCCCATCTTCCCGATGCCTTCCATCACTGCTACTTTCATCTTGCCTTCCATAATTTTACCCTCCTTGGACAGCCTTCTCACAGCAAACTTTCATAAAGCGTTTTATCTAAGTGTTTCTATTATCCCACGGAAATGACCATCTGTCAAGTCCCCATAAGCAGGTTTCATAAATTTTTCCGCTTTTTCTCACAAAATTCCGTCAAAATATTCTTCGATAAACCGGATTCCTGCCCCAATGGCCGCCGCCTCATGTTTATATCGCCCTGTCCGGACATAGTTCTGGTCGGGACCGAAGATTCGATACTCATCGAGCTTATCCTCCAAGGCACCCAGGTAGCAGTCCATATAGCCCCCCACATAGCCGCCCAGAACCACGTCGCAGTCAAAGGCCATCCGGAGATTGGTGATGGCAATGGCCAGGAAATTCAAATATTCCCTCCACACGGTCTGATACACCGGATTTTCCCCCTCCAGTTCCCGGAAAAAGGCATCCAGATCATCTCCAGTCCAGCGGGCCAGCACGCCGGCCGCACAGTAGGCGTCCATGCATCCTGCCCTTCCGCAGTAGCAGCGCTTTCCTCCGGGGACCAGAATCATATGGCCAAATTCGGCTCCCCGAAAATGCGCTCCTTTGTAGATCCGGCCATTCATATAAATGGCGCCGCCCACCGTATTGCTCAGAGAAAGATAAATGGTATCCTGGCTGCTGCCCCGAAGCTCTGCATAGGCAGCGCTGTTGGCGTCGTTTCGAAACCAGGTCCTCCAGGGAATGTAACGGGAAATTTTGTCCAATTCAAAGTCTTCAACTTTTAATACATGGGACTGAGGCATCCGCTTTTTTTCTTCATCCACAATGCCGGGAATGGAAATTCCCACCCCCAGAAGCCGCTCCCGCTCCACCTGATATTTATCCAGAAAAAAATCCAGCATTTCTCCAAGATTTTGATAATAGTCTTCACTGTCTTTAAATGTGCAGCGAATCCTCTTTTTTCCGCAGATTCCACCGCCTGCATCCAGAAGCACAAAGCTCACATGGTTTCCCGTAATGTCAAGCCCCACCGCACAGCGGCCTTTTGACACAATCGACAATGCTTTTGCCTTCCTGCCTCCAGTAGACTCATACTCCCCTGTCTCTGCAATGATCCCCTCTTTTATAAGCTCCTTCACCCGCTGCAGCACTGTGGGCATAGAGAGATTCAGCGCCGTCGCAATCTCCTGCTTGGAAGCTTCCCCGTGATGATAAATATATTTTGCAATTTTGATTTTATTCAAGCGTTTTGTCTCGGTATTGCTTCCTTTTTGTTCCATCTATGGCTCCTCTTTCAGACAGGCAAGAACTTTCTGATATTCCAGGCTTCCGCCAAACAGGTCCAGCGCACTTCCCACAGTGACATCCACCGCCCCTCTTCCCAGGCGTCTGACCTTTTCCAGATCCTCAAAACTTCCCACTCCTCCTGCATAAGTCACAGGAATCTTCGCCCACTCTCCCAGGCAGGAAAGCAGCTCCTCTTCCACACCGGATGCTTTTCCTTCCACATCGACCGCATGAATCAAAAACTCACTGCACATATCCGATAACTGTGACAAGGTATCCCCATTCACCGGGACCTCCGTAAATTTCTGCCACCGGTCTGTGACAATATAATAAATCCCGTCTCTTTTCCGGCAGCTCAGGTCCAGCACCAGCCGTTCTTTTCCCACAGCGTTCACAATCTTTTTTAAATTTTCCTCCTGAAATCTCCCGTCCCGGAACACATAAGAAGTCACAATCACATGGGAAGCTCCCATGTCCAGGAATTCTTCCGCATTTTTTTCGTTGATCCCGCCGCCCACCTGGAGGCCGCCCGGATAAACTCCCAGCGCTTTCGCCGCCTGTGCCTTTGTGGCCGGATAATACTCTGACCCCTCCGGATTTAAAAGAATCACATGGCCGCCTAAAAGCCCGTCCCGTTTATAAAATTCCGCATAGAAAGCAGCATCTTTTTCGGACACGAAATTCTCTTCTGCCTGATTTTCTGTGTCCGACAGGCTCCCGCCCACAATCTGTTTTACCTTCCCGTTATGAATATCTATACACGGCCTGAATCTCATGGGCCTCTCCTCCTGCATATCCTTTTCTGTGCGGCAAAAAGCCGGAGGTGCAGCCTGCACATCTCCGGCCCGATTCCGTAAAAAGTCCTTTTTAAGACTCTTTCCTTTCCACAACAGCGCCTGCCAAAGCTTTACAGCTTCTCAAAACTCTTTCCGGTCACTTTTCCGGAATCGCCGGCCTGTTTTATTATAACACGAATCCTCTTATAAATCAAAACCGTAATCAGAGAAACCACGATTCCTTTTAACAGATTAAATGGCAGCACAGCCAAAAGCACAAAGCTCCAGATTCCCGTGATGGCCGGATTGACTGCTGTTCCCATGCCGATGAGTCCTGCCAGGCTGTCGCTGGAGAAAAGATTCAGCACATTCATCAAAATGACTGCCGCCGCCAGAATCACAAACTCCACTCCCATTCCCACCAAAATGGGATGGCTTCCCTTTTCTCTCCCATAAAAGAAGAACACCGGGAAGGCGACCGCCGCCGTAAAAGCTCCCATAACCAAAAATCCCTGCCACGCCCCCTCAAAAGCCTGTGCATAAGTGGGCAGAAGTACATAAGCGTTTAAAAAACATCCCACGACAGCCATGGTGACAGTCCCCACCACGAGACCGAGAATTGCCCCTTTTCTGGTACGATTCTTCGTGTAGATCATCGCCGCCGGGATCACCAGGGCACAGCCAATCAACAAGTTGGCCCAATCCCCCACCCCCATGGTGGTGGACCCCTTCAGCAGAAGCTTCAGAATAATCTTCAAAGCCTCAATGACAAATCCGGCCGCAGGCCCCATGGAAAACGCTCCCACCAATACCGGAATCTCACTGAAATCCAGTTCATAAAAAGGCGGTGCAAACCAGAGCGGGAACTCCAGATACATAAGTACCGCGGCCACCGCCGACAGCACCGCGATGGTGACAAGGTTTTTCACAGTAAGCAGTTTTTCTCGTTTCATGTCTCCTCCTGACCGTTCTTCCTGGCTGCTCTGGGTATCCTAGAGCACCTCAGAAGATCTGTATGCCTCACTGCATCCACTTTTTTACCGCTGCGCAGACCGGGCGCCGCTTAAGCGGCGGCTTTCCTTTCTGCCCCGTACGCATAAAAACCCCCGAATATCATATCTGATATTCGGGGGAAGCTTCCTTTGCCGTCTCCTGCTTTCTCATACAGCGCGCTGCCTAAAAATTTCCGCAGCAAATTCTCAGCAGACATACCTTCTTCTCTCATCCAGACTATACTGTCGGTTCCGGAATCCAACCGGATCAACCGCCAAAGGCAGCTCGCGGACTATACCGCCGGTGGGGACTTTCACCCCGCCCCGAAGAACTTTTTTTATTTTGTGTTTTTTATTATAAAGCGAAAAATAGTAAAAATCAAGAGTTTCCGTGGTTTTTTTGCATTTTTTGGCATACATCAAACCTTTTATCATCCCTTAGGACACACGTAAATCTATATATCTTCACGTAAGTGTACGACAAAATTGTATAATTTCACCAAAGAGCTATAGACCATGTCTATTTTTATGAAATTAATTTGCGAAACTTATTATACGTCATCCCAGAAGACGGCTGGCATCAGCCAGTCGCTCTTGACATAGCCATCTACAACTGCTATATATAAAGCAAGGACGAAAAGCTTATTTTCAAGCCTTTCGCCCCAATAATAGAATAGAAAGGCTGGTAAATTCGGTTTTCACACCGCTTTTCCCAGCCTTTTGAGATTTCATGCAGTTACTGATAATAGGCATTCTTCCGTCGCTTTCTGGAGGCCTCTTTTCTGTATCTTATTGTGTTTATATTCTCGTTTTAAATCCGCAAATGTTCCTTCTGCCCATATTTTCCTCAGCCGCATGATCCTTAGATAACCGCTGGTTCCTACTTTCTGGTTATTCCAGTAAAAAGCTGGATCATAAGCACTGGCAGGAATCCTGACTGTCCCCAGGTCTGTAGCACAGGTTACAAACATCGGGTATTTTTACATTGTTTTTTTGAACGGCTATATAAACGATAATAGTTCTGTGTTGCTCTCTTGTAGATCATTTTCCCAGATACGATCCCAAGCTGTATACATTTCAGCACGATCTCATTAAAAATTTCCCAAACTATACTGGCATCTTCAAAGCGTCGTTTTCTATTCTGGCTAAAATTGGAATGATCCGGTACCCTATGCATGAGGTCAAAGCCGCAAAACCAGCGATAAGCAAGGTTAAATGACACTTCCACTTCAATTCTCCGTTCTGATTTAATCCCATAGAGATAACCAATTAACAGAATTTTTATCAGGACAACTGGATCAAACGATTTTCTTCCAACATTAGAATAATAGGAGGCTACCTTTTCGTATATGAAATCAAAGCTTACACAATCTTTAATCTGTCTTAGGAGATGTCCCTTTGGAATCATAGAATCGATATCCAGAATTACCATCTGAATTTATCCGTTATGTTTTCCCATCATAAAAAGAATCTCCCATAATTGATATCATAAGGATACTATGCAGAAAGTCATTTTTCTTTAGTTTGTTCAACAGCTCCTCTTTGAGATTGCCCCTAAAATTGATTTATTAAAAAAGACAGCCATGATAACTATCTGAAAACTGAATAGCAGAGCTTAGACCTACAATGTCTAGTTCTAAAAACAGCAAATCACCAAATTATCCTAAATTCAGAAATCAAATGTGGATTTATGTTATAAATTATTGTAAAGTAAATTAAATTTTCCCCCATCTGTCACCCCTGTATAGTACGGAAGGTTGGGAAACTTATATTACTTATGTTTTTCAATATCTTCATATTGATGATATAAATCTTCTATTTGCCTCCAAGTTACTGGTGTACATTCAGCATAATAATTTTTACATTTTGTAAGGTAATCTTTCATATAATTTCCGCGGATCAAGAAACATGTTTGATCGGTACCTAAACTTTGCACAATAATCGTTTCCACTTGTCCATCTTCATATTCTACAGACATGATTCGAGCTTGTCTGTCTAACTTAAAATATGTATCAGAATCATCTTCTGGCAAATTTTTTAATATAAAAACTTTATTTTCATCACTGCATTTAACCGCTGCTTTACCAGAATGATTAAAAATTCTTTTATTATAATCTTTAAATTCCGGAAAAAAACTTGATTTTCTTTTAATATGTGCTTTTATACCTTCTGTTGAAATAATATGATAAAACTTATCACAATTATTTATAGCATCCATTAATATTTTAATGAATTGTTTTTCTTCATCCCAAAGTTGTTCTGCACCTAATACAATTGAACTGCTTCTTTGCATAAGAAATATTTGTTTACATCTACGATTTATAACCTCATTAGATAATAAATAATGATCTTTTTTACTGCAAATACTTTTTTTTATTACTGTTACACCAAATAAATCTGACAACTCCGATGCGGTCAAATGGACTTGTGGACTATATGGTAATTTTGCCATATATATAATTTTATTACGAATATCTTTTCTGAATTCATCAACTGATTCTATAGAGTTAAATTCATAAGGAGTAGCACGAAAATGAGAAATATCAAATGGTAATTTATCAAGTCGTCTCTCTTTATTAATAATACAAATACATTTTCCCTTTATCGCTTTTCTAATACCAAACTCATACAAAACATTTGGATTAAACCCTGTTAAATCTGCAACAACGATATCCGCTTCTATTATCATCTTTATAATATCATCAATAACATTTTCTCCTTCTAAAAAATCGGCTCTTATCACAGAATAACCAATTTCAGTAGCTATAGGATTTAGTACCCTATTCATAATATCATTTGCTCTTCTTCTTTCAGACGTATTCTTTTTACTTATCGGACAAATAAATGCAATAGTATTCATATAATATTCCCCTTTCGTAAATAATTTATTACATTTTTCCACAATTTTGTTCTCGTATTCAATTATCACGTAATATATTCTAGGAATATCCGTAATCTTTATCCCACCAAATTTTTCTAACTGCTCTATGGCTAACCTGATTTCACAATTTACGATATCGAATTCTTCCGCCATCTGTTTTATCGTAGGCACAAATCCTTTTTTATCCTTGAAGGACTTCATGAAACTGTATACTTTTTCTGTAATATCTATATGCCTAATACCACCTTTCTTTATGGTAATATTTGCTATGGAATATAGATTTATAATACATTTGTCCGGCAGATAAAGGTTCCCTAGAATGGCCCTATATTCTATATTATATTTTCAGTATGACTTTTGAAAGAAATCCAGTAATCATCCCCCTTATAAATTCTTAATTCACTTACTATATAATTTATCTATATCCTATCCGAAAAGTCTTAATTCTTCTGAACCCGTAAAATATTTACAGACTTTCGATTTAGTTTTATAAACATAGCCCAAGTTTTATATCAAAAGACCTTATTCATTTCGCTTTTAAGGTTCTTGAGTCCTTTTCCATTCATTTATATATTTCTCTTTCATCGTCAAATAATCCTGTCTTTTTTATATATTATTACTTGAGCCAAAATTGTAATATAACAAAAGTTCAATTTTAAAAACCGAAAAAATCAAACAACAAAAACTTATACACAAGTACGGTTCTATAAATGACTTCTTAGTGCTGTACCGACTCCTACAAATTATTATATTTAAACTATATACAATATAGTAAATTTCTATAATTTTTAACCGTTTGCATCAAACTACAAAATCTCTTCTCTTAACACCTCATACTCCAATTCTTTATTCTTGAATATCCTTTTTTTGTTCTTCACCTTAATTCTACATTTTAATTTTGATAATAACATAGCGTCAATAAATTGTCAATAAATATCGTAAGTATTTTTAAAAACTTATAATATTGTATATATAAATAAAAAAATGTAAGTATCTCTAAAAATTGTACTCTAGAATAATCAGTCTGCTTAAATTTAATTCCCATTCTAACATACAACGTACACATGTCCGTTCATCAGATACATTCCAAAATCTTTTGAAAAATCAATGTTTTTAAGCTATATACTCTCGCTACCGACACAAAAACTATATAACTTTTCATAACTTTGTTTATGAATCATATTATTTGATCAGAAAACAAACATAAAAAAGAAGCCATACCTTTTCAGCTATAACTTCTCCAGAAAATAGCCCCCGTTTTCTTATGTAATGGGCTGGCAAATAGTAAACAATAGATATTTAAAAATCAGGACATAAAAAACATCTCCAGAAGATTAACTTTGAGGTGACCCCTTAAAGTTAGACTTTATTAGCGAGACAGTTTCAGCTGCCTCGCTAGTTTTATGCAGCCGGAAGACTAAGCCTGTATTGCACAGGACTAATCCATCCCAGTTTCTCCTTTATTCTTTGTTCATTGTAATATTTAATATATTTTTCTATTGTTAACCTTTAATTTATCGTAACTATAATAAACAGTACCGTAATATATCTCCTGTTTCAGTAGCCTGAAGAAGTTTTCCATAACAGAATTGTCATAATAATTTTCTTTCCGTGACATACTCTGAAAAATCCGCTCCTCCTTAAGTCGGTGTGAGTATGCTTTCATTTGGTATGCCCATCCCTGATCGGAATGGAATGTCCTACGGTAAGGGCAGCCAGCAGTTATTTCAATTGCTTTATTTAAGGCGTTCTTTACATTTACTGCGGAAGGAGGCCTGTCAATCCCATAGCCTAGAATCTCACCGTTGCACATATCCATAAAAGTATATCAATCCTTCTGGAATAGTAGCCGTTTAAATTTTAATTATAAATATTTAATACTAAAACCACATATAAAATAAATGGAATACCCGATATTTCCTTATTTTCAAGCACCTTCTCTATTGTACTATCAGATACTTTATTCTTTGTCCTCTCTATAAAAATATTACAAAAACTCTTTATTTGTTCTTCATCCCATACTTTTAAGGTAATAAACTGACACTTAACCATTTCAATTCCTTGAAGGTAATTCTCTCTGCAAGTTATAATTAATGAAAAATTTTTATTATGTTACTCATATATCAAATCCCTGGTTGTCCTAAAATCAAAAGCATCTTATTTTCATTTTTTTCCACTACATATTTTAATAATAACTCTTTTAAATTATCAGATTCTTTTTTATTATTTCCCCATATAAAATGTGGTAAGTGTTCCTCTATATATACATCACTTAGTTTAACACTAATTCCCGCATTCTCATCCCACTCATCAAAATTATTAAGAAACATATTTGCATTCCATTTGGCAGCATATTCTTCTGTTCTACTCTTTACTTTTTGTTTTTTATCTTTGTTTTTTGCACTGTTTTCTTGATTCTGTATTAGTATCATCTGCAAAAATTCAAGAATAATCTGATTATCAGCATTCAATTTTTCACTTTCACTTATCAATTCAATCAATACTTCTGAAACAGAAAATAAACCTTTTTTGATATCTCTCTCATGTTCTATATATTCGTTCTTATATACAGCATATTTATTCCACATAAATTCCTTCAATTTACTACTATCATATCTACAATTTCTAATCACATCATCAGTAATACTGATCTTAGAAAACAAATCTTTTATCTCAGCTATCACATAATCAATACGATCTTCTGGTATATTCATAGATTCCATATTTTCCCTGGAGAGAATATGTTCGATTTTAGACCTTCCACTATTAATAAAATTAGTAATATCCTTTATACCTTTTTCAGATATTCCATCTATTGAAATTCCTATTAACTCTCTAGTTAATCCACTTCCCAATTTACCTCCCAAAACTGACTTTAATACTGCTGATATGGCACTAGCTACAATCCCCATTCTCTTATCCCCTTATACTTTAAAATATTTATCACAAGTATATATCGTTTTAAATATTAACATATATCTTAGTTTTGTTCTATGTTTTTTGTAAAATCTTGTAAAACATTCTTAAAAAATAAGGCACACCAGATAAGTCTCCCTATCCATATGCCCTATAATCGACATTCACCATCCATCAATTTCAATCTTCCACATATTGTCTTACTTCCACCCTCAGCAATGCATCATATACTTTCTTCGGAACCTTATTTTTATACTTATCCTGTTTATGTCTTTTATACTCCGCAAATGCTTCTTCAGGTGTCCCCAATAGGATATCTTCTAAATCTTCTGTAACGACTTAGGATTAGGCCGCAATGGACTGATAACTAACTAAAATTTAGCTCCTTCTTTGTGTGCAGGCCCTGTGCTTGATTCCGGTATCCATGTGTGTTATGATAAAATAATTGAAGTATCTAAAAGAGGAGCTGCCCATGAACCCTCACCTTCCCCCGGACTGTCTCTGGTTTTCTGCAGGCTGCAGGCCGGAAACAAAACTGGCTTTTCTTGAATATGGAACCACAATTTCCTGTCCCAAAGGACATCTCTGTTTGCAGGCGGGCGGGGATAACCATGATCTGTTCTTTGTTCTGAAGGGTAAGGTCAGCATTTACAACCTGACAAAAACTGGCGGACGCAAGATTCTGTTTGTTCTGGGCAGCGACAGCCTGGTCAACGAGAGCATCACTCAGGATTACAACAGTATTTTCTGTGAAGCCCTGGAGCCCTGTCTTCTTTTTAAGATTTCCAGGAAGCGGTTTCTGTCATTGATGGAGCGGGATTTTGCCCTGACCCATGCCATCCTGGCCTATCAGGAACAAAAGATCAGAAGGTTGGAATACCAGCTTAAAAACACCGTGGGAAATGTCTATCTGGAGCGAAAGCTGGCTTCCAAACTCTGGAAACTGGCCCGCGACTTTGGCGCCCCTTCTGACCACGGCACTCTCATTGATATGGAGCTTTCCATAACCTTCCTGGCTGACCTTTTAGGAGTTCCAAGAGAAAACACTTCCAGAACCTGCAGAAAATTCTGCCGTCTTGGCCTGATCCACATGGAAAAAAAGAAAATTATCATTCCGGACCTGGAGAAGCTTAAGTCGTGGAAAAGCTGAAAAAGCAAGGGGCAGGGATGTTAAAAAATCGAAAAAATTCCGGATTCCGTGATGTTTGTCACGGAATCTTTTTTGATGCTGCGGTAAACTGGAGAAAATGGATTCTGCCCTGTAGAATCCACTGACAGAAAATCTGTTACAGAAAGGAGAATGCCTATGGGATACCAGATGCCACGAGCTGCCGCCAACCGGCTTTTTAAACGGCTCCTTGAACACTACGATATCATCGCACCAAAGGTTTTTACGGGAGAGGGGTGTTTTTCTGATACGGATATTGTCCGTTACGGAAAAGTCTCTTCCCTGTCAGAAATTGAATTTGAAAAGAAATCGGATTACTCTTTTAAGGAAGCTCTGCTTCCCGTCAATGAGACCTTGTTTTATTTCACAGAAGATCAGACTTCAGTCCCTTCCATTCAGGAAAAGAAACGACTGGTTTTTCTCAGAAGCTGTGAACTCCACGCCTTAAGACGTCTGGATACCATCTATCTGGATAACGGCAGAGAAGATTTTTATTATAAGCGTCTGCGGGAGAAAACCCTCTTTGTGCTGATAGGCTGTCCGGAAAGCTGTGACACCGGCTTCTGTGTCTCTATGGGAACCAACCGGACCGATTCTTACGATCTTTACCTGAATGTTTCCCCCGAGACTGTCTGGGCCGACTGTAGATCCCCGGAGCTCGACCGCTTTTTCTCCCCTCTCTCAGAGGATGCAAAAGAAACGGCAGCCATCTGCCAGGTTTCTCCAAAATTCCCGGACAAAAACAAGGAAACCGTCACTCTTCCAGCCTCTTTCCCGGAAGATATCCTCTCTCACCCCATCTGGGAACGCTATGGAAACCGCTGCACAGGCTGCGGACGCTGCAATTTTGTCTGTCCCACCTGCACCTGCTTTACCATGCAGGATATCCACTACCGGGACAATGAAAATGTGGGGGAACGGAGGAGAGTCTGGGCCTCCTGCCAAGTGGACGGATACACAGACATTGCCGGTGGAGGAGGGTTCCGCAAGTCCCAGTCAGACCGTCTGCGCTTCAAAGTGCTCCACAAAATATGTGATTTTGAAAAACGCTTTGACCACCAGATGTGCGTGGGCTGTGGACGCTGTGAGGCGGTCTGCCCAGAATACATATCTTACATCCATATCATCAACACCCTTGCAAAGGAGGACGCCTGAATGAAAAACGAATATCTTCCTTTTCCCTCCCAGGTAAAAGAAATCATCCGCCATACGGACATTGAATATACCTTCCGCATGAGCTTTTTGGGAGAAGTGCGGCCAGGGCAGTTTTTCGAAGTTTCTATCCCGAAATTCGGGGAGGCGCCCATCTCTGTCAGCGGCATCGGGCCGGACACCGTAGACCTTACCATCCGCCGGGTGGGCACTGTGACCAGCCAGGTTTTCGAACATTACCAGGGAAGCACCCTTCTCATGAGAGGTCCTTACGGCAACGGATTCCGGACAGAAGACTATTTTGATAAAGAACTGTTTGTGATCGCCGGCGGCACCGGTCTCTCTCCGGTCAAAGGAGTGGTCGATTATTTTTCCGATCACTCAGAAAAAGTACGGAGTATAACTCTGATTGCAGGCTTCAAGTCCCCCTCTGATATCCTCTTTCGGGAGGATTTTGACCGCTGGGAAAAAACCATGAGAGTGATCCGCACCGTAGACTCTGCTCCAGAAGGCTATGAAGGCCCAGTGGGACTGGTGACAAAATACATTCCGGATCTTTCCATCACTGATCCCGCCCAGTCCGCCTTCCTCATTGTGGGACCGCCTATCATGATGAAATTTGCTGCACTGGAGGTTTTGAAGCGAAAGATTCCAGAGGAAAACATCTGGATCTCCCAGGAGCGGAAAATGTGCTGCGGCCTTGGGAAATGCGGCCATTGCCGGATTGGTTCTGCTTATGTCTGCCTGGACGGCCCTGTGTTCAACTACGCCAAAGGCAAATATCTGGTTGATTAGGAGGTGTACCTGTGAGTTTAGATATCAATACAAAAAAAGCGAAAAAAAATGCATACCGGATCAGTAAAGTCCGAGGCATCGGCGCCTCCCGCATCCGTGTGCCCGGCGGCTATCTGAAGGCAGAGATTCTCGGTATGGTGCAGAAAATCGCCGAAACCTACGGCAATGGCATCGTCCATCTGACCACCAGACAGGGCTTTGAGATCGAAGGCATCCGCCTGGAGGACATGGACGCCATCAACCAGATGCTCCAGCCCATCATTGAGCTTCTGGACATCAATCAGACAGAAAAAGGAGGCGGTTACCCTGCCTCCGGCACCAGAAATGTGAGCGCCTGCATCGGGAACAACGTCTGTCCTTTTGCCAATTATAATACGGCAGAGTTTGCCAAACGGATCGAAAAGGCCGTCTTCCCCAATGACCTTCATTTTAAGATTGCTCTGACCGGCTGTCCCAACGACTGCGCCAAAGTCCGTCTCCACGATTTTGGCATCATTGGAATGACCCTGCCCCAGTATGACCCTTCCCGCTGCGTGGCCTGTAAAGCCTGCATCAAAGGCTGCAAAAATTTTTCCGTGGACGCCCTGCGCATGGAAAACTACAAGATCATCCGTGATACACAAAAGTGCATCGGCTGTGGCGTCTGCGTCACCAAATGTCCCACCAGAGCTTTTACCAGAAGCAAAAAGAAATATTACCGGCTCTCCATCATGGGGCGGACCGGAAAGCGCAATCCTCGTCTGGGAAAAGATTTCCTTGTCTGGGCTGATGAGGACAGCATCGTGAAAATCATCCTCAACACCTACCGTTTCGTGAAAGAATACATTGACCCAGGCGCCCCCGGCGGCAAAGAACACATCGGCTACATCATTGATCGGACCGGGTTTGCCGAATATAAAAAATGGGCGCTGGAGGGCGTGGAACTTCTGCCGGAAACCATGGTCAGCGAATGTATTTACTGGGACGGCATCCATTACGACTGAGCTGCAAAAAACTATCTGCCTGTCTGAAAATCCCGGAAAATTTTTCTGGTAAAGAAAGCCACCAGGAACGAACAGACCCCGGAAAACAGAACCACTGCAAATTCAAAGTCGGCCAGGGCTTCAAACAAAAATCCGTACAGCCCGCTTCCTAATGGCTGGGCACACATGCTGACTGCCATAATCAGGGAAATCACCTTTCCCACCAATGCAGGCGGCGTTTCCTCCTGGACAAAAGACATGACCTGTACGGTAAACATGGTGGCAAGCAGCATGACCCCAAAGCTGCAGAAGGAAAGCACCAGAAAATTCCCCATTCCAGAAGGAATGAAAAACAGTGCCCCTGCGATTGGAAAGACACAGGCCGCACAGGCCATCAGGAGGATTCCCGCCTTTTGTATCGTAAGTCGCTTTCCGAAAACCCCCACCAGAATCCCTCCGGCCAGGCCCCCTGCCGCCAGGCTTCCCTGTGCAAAACCGCACAGGCGGTTGGCCTGGGACGGCTCCAGAAGAAACACCTCCGTCACCAGATAGGGAATGCCCACCACCAGCATTGCAGACAGGAACAGATTGAGTCCAAACGCCGCCAGAATCCCTTTCCCCACCACAGGTTTTTCCCTCCAGATAAAATAGAAGCTCTCCGAAAAATCTGCCCGGACTGTTTCCCATACGCTGCCCTTTCTCTCCCTCCTCACATGGGGAATCTGGATAAAACATTCCATGACAGCCGATAAAAAGAAACAGGCCACACAGAGGATCAGTACAGGGCGCAGGCCATAGGCACTGTACAGGATTCCGCCAAACACCGGACCAAAAAGCGCCGCCAGAGAACTGATCACATTGATGACAGAATTGGCTGCCATCAGATTCTCCTTGCCTGTGAGGGCCGGCACGCTGGCCTGTACCGCCGGCTGATAGGCCCCGGCAATTCCATATAAAATCATCATCGTCACTGTCAGAAGGACCGCCAGTCCATCGCCGGAAGAAAACCCCTCCGCCGAAGAAAACAAGAAAAATCCAGTCAGCACTGCCGCCGTAAAAAAGTCCAGGACCACCATAATGTTCCGCTTATTGACCCGGTCTGCAATGATCCCGCCCAGAGGTGACAGAATCACAGAAGGCAAAAAGGCACAGGCCGTCACCACCCCGTAAAGGGCCGCAGAACCGGTCTGATTGAGCAGGTAGAGCGGCAGGGCAAACCGGATGGCCGCATTGCCAAAAAGAGAAACAATCTGCCCGATGACCACCAGCGTAAAATCTCTTGAAAATAGTTTCTTCTCCATCATCAAACCTCCAGTCTTTCGATATCCACTTTCAGGACCCGGTAAGCCGCCAGACCGGCAGCTGTCAAAAAAACGCCAAGTCCTGCCATGGCCGGAAGCAGAATCCCATAGGATCTGGCAACCAGATTCGCGGACAGACATAACATAAGCAGTGCACAGACAATGGCTGCCACTGGAGAACGCTTTTTCCAGCCCACTGTCACGGAAATCATCCCCACCGAACACGCCAGAAGCCCTGCAAAGAAACTGGCTGCCAAAAGTTCTGGGAAAAACCGTCCTGTAAATTTTTCCGGTTCCACCTCAAAGACATATCCCACCCCGCACATCAGTCCCATCACCAGTACATTTTCCACAAAAGCAGCCAGGACAGTGACTCCTCCAAACAAAAGGCATTTCACACGCAGGATCCTTGTTCTGGGAATGGGGTAGCCAAGAAGGATCACCGCCATTTTCTCCCCGTATTCTCCAATGACCAGCTTTGCTCCCATGACCGCCGAAAAAATACTGAAAACACAAAAATTCAGGGCTGTCATAAGAGCTAATAGCCCGTCCCAACTGGCAAACAGCTCCAAATCCCCGACATCTCCCCCGTCCCAGATCACAAGTTTTTCTATGAAAAGGAACAGGATCCCAAGGGCCAGAAGCCCTACAAAGATTCCTGCTGCTGCTGTCCGATAGACCGACGGCTTTATTTTTTTCAGTTCCAATCTGCCAAGTTCCATGTCAGTTCCTCCCTGTATCATATGCCTTCGTTACTCATAAGCCCAACCACATAGTCCTCAAACTGCTCCCCCAGTTCCCTGTTCTTCTCTGCCACCAAAAACTCCCGGCAGATCTTCCCCCCGGACAGCACGCCGATCCGGTCCGCTGTATGCCGGAGCTCCCCGATGATATGGCTGGATAAAAGAATTGACACTCCCTCCCCGGAAAGCCTTTTTAAAAGCTCTCGCATCTCCTGGATTCCCACCGGATCCAGACCGTTTAAAGGTTCGTCCAAAACCAAAAGCTCTGGTCTGTGTACAATGGCCCTTGCAAGCCCGAGTCTCTGCCTCATCCCCAGAGAATATTGGGAGACCGGCTTTCCCTCTGTACCGGAAAGTCCCACCAGACGGAGCGCTTCTCGAATATTCCCCTGTTCTTTTAGGGGAGTGAAATTTTGTTCTGCGAAATCCCTTTTTTCATAATAATTGACATAGGAAAGGTGCATGGAAAGGATCTCTCCCCCGTCTAAATGCTCATAAAAGGCCGGAACCTCAATCATACTCCCCACCAGAGCCAGACAATCTCTCTCTTGAAGCGCATCCCTTCCAAACAGGGAAATTTGTCCCTGGTCTGGTCTCTGCAGCCCCAGCAAAACCTTCATAAAGGTCGTCTTCCCCGCCCCGTTTAGGCCTAACAGTCCGTAAATCTCTCCTTTTTTTATGGTCAGGCTGCAATGGTTCAACACTGGAACCCTTCCATATGTCTTTTCCAGATCTGTCACTATCACAACTTCCTCATCCATCCGTTTTTCCTCCTTTCAATACCAACCTCCGGTATGTATTTCCCCAAAAATATCTGTCCTGTTTCCAGGACAGTATATTCTTTAGCCAGTCTGCATCCTAAAATCCTATTTATTTTTCTGATAAATGCTGGTCAGTTCTTCCAGCCTCGCCAACATCTCCTCGTCAATGATATCCAGCCCGAATCCCCTCATCATCTGGACAAAGAGCAAAAATTTTCGTCTGGAGGTCTCCGGCGTATCCTCAAAGATCATGGGGTTCATCCAGACATTGGCCACCAGGATCACAAGTTCCGCCAGCTCTGCCGGATAATCTGTTTTGATGGAACCATCTTTGATCCCCTCTTTAATAATAGGAAAAATGTAATTGGGAGCTACCTCATCCGTGGTATCCCGCAGGATGCTGAACAGAAGCTTGGGATTCTTCCCAATGTTGGGCGCCACTGCAAACAGCTCCTTTTGACCTGGCCGCATCAGGGACTCCCGGAAAATAGTTTTCAGTTTATCCCGTCCGTTTAAATCCTTTCGGTCCCGGATTTTCATCAACATCCGGTTGGAACTTCCCACCAGCTTATCTGTCACTGCCTCCAGGATATCCTCCTTGGATTTAAAATGATGGTAAATGGCCCCCTTGCTCAAGCCTCCCAGCCCACCAATGATATCCTGAATAGAAGTGTACTCATACCCCTTTTCCAGAAACAATCGAAGAGAAACGTCCAGTATCCGGTTCACAGTCTCCTCTGGATGCTTATTTCTTGCCATCGCTGTACTCCTCCTACATACCGATGGTATATTTGTTATATCATACCAATAGTATGTTTGTCAAGTCCCGCCTCACTATTTTTATGGACTGCCTTTATTATACCTGTCCCCGTTCTGTTTTACAAGTTTCCCTTGCATTTTATTACACAATATGTTATAAGACATAATAGAACAAATAATAGATTAAGAGGGGTACTATTCATGAAATTTCACTATGCGATTTTTGATATGGACGGACTGATGTTTGATACGGAGCGTCTGTTCGTGGATTCTTTTACGCAATACGTCGCTCCACAGACCGGCATGGACTTTCCCAGAGAAAAACTGATCTCCTTGATCGGACTGAACCACGCTTCTACCGTACAGATTTTCCCAGAGCTCTTTGGAACAAAATACACCTGCGACGAGTGCTATGCAATCAGTGATGTGTGGACAAAACGCTATCTCGCAGAACACGGGCTTCCGGTAAAATCTGGTCTTGTAAAGCTTCTGGCATGGCTGAAAAAAAACGGTTACCGCATCGCCGTCGCTTCTTCCTCTGCCCAGGGCAAGGTTGCCGCTTACATAGAAAGTGTCCGCCTGACGGAATACTTTGACGTCGTCATGGGCGGCGATATGGTCACAAAGGGAAAACCCGATCCCCAAATCTTCCTTATGACTGCAGATGCCCTTGGCTGCAAAAAAACCGCCTCCTGTGTTGTATTTGAAGATTCAAAAAACGGTCTCATGGCAGGAAAGAGGGCCGGAATGAATGTGATTGTCGTCCCTGATCTCCAGGATCCCACCGAGCTGCTCCCTGGATATGCATTTGCAAAAGTAAAAACCTTAGCCGATGCGATCCTGACCCTTTCGGACCTCTCGTAAAAATGTAGCGGGGCCAATGGGGAACAATTCCTCAAACCCGATACTCGTATAACACTTAATCGCATGATTATTTATATCAGTAACATCAAGCACAAAATCTTGATAATTTGTAAGCAACATACTTTCTTGAAGCATAGTTGTAGCAATACCTTGTTTGCGGTATTTTTTTCGTACTGCTACAAATTCTATGTATCCAGTTGTAATAG
>JAAWBT010000036.1 GCA_022792835.1 Lachnospiraceae bacterium
AAAATCTGTGACCTATACGATTACGGTAACAAACACCGGTAATGCCGACGCTTCCAACGTGACAGTTACCGACACCCTTGATAAAAAACTGGATTTTAAGAGTGCGGACAATGGAGGAAGTTACGTGTCCGATACCCGCACTGTTACCTGGAAAATTGCTGAAGTGAAAGCCGGTGAAGCTAAGGAGCTGAAGCTGGAAGCCACAGCCAATGCCAGCGGCCAGGTACAGAATACAGCTCATGCACAGATCGGGGAGGATACTCCGGTACCCAGCAATCCTGTTGATCTGAATGTAAAGAGCTACAAAATTAAGGTTACAAAATCCCTGGCTGATCCCAGTACAACAGAGTTTGATACTGGAGCCAGTGTGCGGTACAAAGTTGTTGTGAGCAATACTGGAACAGATACTCTTTACAACACCTATATCACAGATACGATGGATCCTGGACTGACCATGGAGACACCCATTGACCCGGACGGAATCAACAGCGGGGCAGCCGATGCCAGATGTGTTTATGCAGGGCAGATAGGAACGACTGTCCGTGGCGGCCTGGAATGTAAGGTGTACAGATGGAATCTGAATGGGGAATTTAAACCTGGTGAGTCTGTGACACTGTATTATACTGCAGTGATCGGCAGCACAGAGGGCGAAGAACCGCAGCTTAGGAATGTGGCTTATGCAAGGGGCCATAAGACTCCGCAGCGACAGCTCTCCAGGATGATCGCTTTATTCAGCGATTATGTGGACGGCAGCAGTGATCAAAATGGAAATGATAACTATGTAGAGGACAATGATGACAGTGGTGTGGTTATCAAAATCAAGACTTATTCTGTGATCTATAGCTGGAATCTTCCGGCCGAAGCCAGTGAGATTTTGCCGACTGAACCGAAGCATGCCAAGAATGCCCTGGTGACGGTAGACACTGAGTATCCGGAAGGGAAAGCAATTACTGTAGGAACCGGCGAGGAGGCTAAGACATATGTTTTCTCCGGCTGGACGGTACCCGAAGACTTGACTGTCGAAGACGGCAAGTTTACTATGCCGGCCCGGGATGTAATCATCATAGGAACCTGGACGGAGAAAGTGAAGCCAGTTGTTAAAAAGTATACAGTAACCTACACAGACGGAGTGGACGGAGAGGAAGTATTTGTCGACCAGATCTACAGGGATGTGGAGGCAGGAAGTGCAACTCCCGAGTTTAAGGGAACGCCGAACCGCGTGGGCTATGAGTTCATTGGCTGGAGTCCGGAAGTGGCTGAGGAGGTCACCGGGGACGCTATTTATGTGGCGCAGTGGAAGAAGCTTCCGGAGCCGACCGACCCGACTGATCCGACCGACCCGACTGAATCAACGGAGCCGACTGACCCGACTGATCCGACCGACCCGACTGAATCAACGGAGCCGACTGACCCGACTGATCCCGACTCGACTGAATCAACGGAGCCGACTGACCCCATTGATCCGACCGACCCGACTGAATCAACGGAGCCGACTGACCCGACTGATCCGACCGACTCAACTGAATCAACGGAGCCGACTGATCCGACCGAACCCACAGGACCGGAGAATCCGACTGAATCAACGGAACCGGAAAACCCGGTGAACCCGACGGAGCCTGTGGAGCCGGAAAATCCGGTGAACCCGACGGAGCCTGTGGAACCGGAAAACCCGACAACACCGACGGAGCCTGAGCCTCCGGCAACACCTGTGACTCCGGAGAACCCGACGACACCTGTGCCCCCGGAGAACCCGACGGTCCCTGTGGTACCGACAACGCCTGTAACACCGGCTTTGGCACTTACGCCGCTGCCTCCGGCAATACCGACTCCGGCGGCAGTACCGGAGGGACAGACAGCAGAGATTCCGGAAAGTGAAGTTCCTCTTTCGCCTGCAGTGCCTCAGAATGAGACTGAGCCGGAAACGGAACCTGAGACAGAAGCTTTGGTTCAGGAAATTGAGGAGGAGGCAGTACCGCTTGCCTCGGGACCTAGCGGAGACGGCAAAGCATGGGCATTGATTAACTTTGCTTTAATGAATCTTGCAGTGTTTGAATCTCTGATGCTTCTGATTGGATATTTTGTCCGGACAAAGAAATCTTCAGAGGAAAAAGAGCGGATGAAACAGGAAGACAGGGAGCAGAAGCTGAAAAAGAGAGGCATTATGCGCATTATAAGTCTTCCGGTAGCAATCATTTCTGTGATTGCATTCTGTCTGACAGAAGACATCTCTCTTCCGACTGCATTTGTGGACCGCTATACGATCCTGATGGCAGTGATCGCCATTGTTCAGACGGTTGTAGTGGCATTGTCCCGCAAGAAGGAAGAAAAAGAAGAAGTAAAAGCAGAGGCATAAATGGATGGAAGATCCGGTCAGATTCGTCTGACCGGATCGTTTTAGTTGTCTATACAGTTTGTAGTATGTGTAAGGAAGGACCAGAGCTGAAAGGATATCGACGCAATCGCGTTTTTTATGCACAGAGGGGAAATGGAAAAAAAATGTGGTGACTCGTGTAACTAAGATTTTTTAAGGTTCTATTATTTGTCAGGTTATTTTTTGAAAGAGAAAAAAAGAATTTTTTGGGTAAAATATATAAAAATAAGAGAATAGAATTGGATAAAATACATAAAAAGATAAAACGACAGAAGGTTTTTGGGGAAAACTATTGACATATTTCACACACAGTGCTATGATTCAATCAAACATAAGAAATGCAGTCAATTGAGTTTGATAAGAAACAGAAACACGAGTAACCAAAGCGCGAAACTGATGATTGAAGTTCAGGCAAAGTTTGCAAAATGTGATGTAGGGGGAGAACATGACTGTAAGAAATTGTGGGAAACCCAGGCGAGTCACACGGAACGACGTTGCAGAACTCGCGGGCGTTTCCCCGGCAGTAGTATCATATGTGATCAACTCTTCCAAGTTTGTCAGTGAAGAGAAGACAAGGGCAGTGAGAGAAGCCATCGAGGAGCTGCAGTACAGGCCTAACATGCAGGCCAGAGGACTGAGGATCAACCGGTCCATGCAGATCGCATTCGTTTGTGACAACCTGAGGAATGACTGGCTGGAGGATGCGGAGAAGCTCCTTTTTGAAAAAGGCTATTATGTATCCCACTGTTACAGCAGAGATGGAGAAGAGTTTATCCAGATGCTGATTGCGAGACAGTTTGACGGAGTATTTATGATGTCGAACCGGTTTTCGACTGCTCAGCTCAACGAGATTGCTGAAGCCGGGATTCCGATTGTGCTTTATAAGACGAGGAATTACGGCAAGCTGAATCCGAATATAGTGACTCTGGTCCCTGATCTGGTGGACGGAGTCATAAAGAGTGTGAATTATCTGGCCATGAAAGGGCATGAACGGATCGCCCTGATCCCGCCGCTCAGGTATAAGACGACAGGTCTCAGTGATGATGGGTTCCGGGTGAGGGCCTACATGGATGCTATGAAAAAGAACGGGCTTTCTCTTAAGGAAGAACTGATCTGCACCCATACGGAATCCATGGAAACGATCTGCGGCGATGTGTTTAATATGTTGGCGAACAGCGATAAAGATGCAAGGCCCACAGCCTTGATTACCGGAAACGATTATATCGCGGTGCATCTGATCCAATATATCAAAAAGCTGGGGCTCAGAGTGCCGGATGATGTGGCGGTTATGGGTGTGGATAACACGTACCTGGCGACAGTGGTCACACCACAGCTTACTACGATGGATTTTTCTAAGGAAGAATTTTCGGAAAAGCTGGCGAGTATTATGCTGAATCTCTTGGCGGGGAAGGTTCCGCCGGATGAGTATCTTAAGGTTTCTATTGTAGTACGGGAAAGCGCATAAGGAAATACCGGCACAGCCGGTGGAAACAAAAGCGGAATGATGGCGTACATGGTGGAAACCTAAAAAAATACATATTAGAAACACGTGTAACCAAAAACTTCAAAAAAATGGTGCTTGTAATTTAAATTGAAAATAAACGCCAGAATATTTGAAAATTATTTTTTTGAACAATAGAAACACGTGTAGCCAAGAGGGGAAGAAGAAGTATAAGAAAGTTAACAAGGCAACAAAGAAACCAATTCATATAAAAACAAAGTAAAAAGGAGACGTTTTAAAATGGGAGAAAAAAAGGTTTATGAAGCCTGCCGGCGCCTTTTGACAGTGTGCTCTCACTGCCAGAAGGAGGAGAACATCCTGATTGTAACAGACGAGGAAAGCTTCGACATGGGCATGGCGATGTGGGATGCAGCCGAGGAGTTCCCCAACAGGACCCTGGCGCTGATGACGCCCCGGAAGATGCACGGTGAGGAGCCCACCGATCTGGTGGCGGCCGCTATGCTGAAGGCGGACGTGATCTTCCGGGCAACGACATTCTCTCTGTCCCACAGCAAGGCAAGAGAGAACGCCTGCGTGGCAGGAGCAAGAGACTTAAACTGCTGCGACTATGATTATAACATGCTGGAGAGCGGCGGACTTTACACTGATTTTGAGGCAAACCGTAAATATGTGGACGCAATCGCAAAAGGCTTTGAAGGCGGAGACAAAGTACATATTACATCAGCCCTTGGGACGGACTACTACTGCAGCATCAAAGGACATAAGATCTTCCCTCAGTACGGGATGAGCTTAAACCCCGGACAGACCTCTTCACCGCCTGATATTGAGTGTGCCACCGGAGCAATTCCTGGAACTGCTTACGGCAAACTGGTCATTGACGGAAGCATCACCCACCCGGCCATGGGTCTTTTGAAAGAACCCATTACCCTCTATGTGGAGAACAGTTTCGTGACCAAGATCGAGGGCGGCGAGGAAGCGAAGACTTTTGCCGAGGAGCTTGCCAAGGTTTATGATCCCAGAATGTACCGTGTCGGCGAGATCGGCGTGGGCTTAAATCCGGATGCGACCCTCTGCGGAAGAATGCTTGAGGATGAGGGCTGCATGGGTTATGTACATGTAGCACTCGGAAACAACGAGACAGACAACAGGGATTTCCTGCTCCATATTGATATGATGTTCAAAGACCCGACCATCGAGGTGGACGGAAAAGTGATCTTTGATGAGGGGAAAGTCGTATTTGACTGAAAAGAGGCAGAAAGAAAGCCGAGAGCAATGAAAGGCGGACTGACAGCCTGAAAAGCGAACACAGAGAACTATATAATAAGGAAAGGATAAGAAAATGACTGAATTGGAGATGCACGGACAGCTTATGCCCGCAGAGGTGACGGCACAGTGCCGGGAAAAATATTATCATGTGGATGTAGATCCTTTTACCAAAAAAGAGAGATTGTTTTTTGACAATTCCGGCGGTTCCTTCCGTTTAAAGGATGCCAGCCAAAGATTCCAGGATGTGGATGACCTGCCCAACTGCGGAGGCCACGGCGGAGCGGTATCTGATTACATTGATTCCTTAAGAGGCCAGGCCAGCGCGGATCTGCAGACCATGTTTAACGCGAAGGACGGCTGCATCGTGACTTCCATGACAGCCTCCATTATCATCTTTGACGTATCTGAGTGCATCATCGAGAATGTGCCCGGAACCAATGTAGTCACCACACAGCTTGAGCATCCGTCCGCCTTTGACGGCTGCGCGGCAGCCGCAAAGAAATTTGGCAAAGAACTGCGCGTTGCAAAGACCGATCCCCGCACGGGAGCGATTCCGGTGGAAGAGGTCCTTAAATTAGTTGACAAGGATACATGCCTGCTGAGTGTGATCCTGACCTCCAATATTACCGGAGCCATCATGGATATTGAGACTATTGTCCGCGAAGCCAGGAAGATCAAACCGGATCTGTTCATTGTCTGCGACTCTGTACAGCATACCCCCCACGGTTTGTTTGACATGCAGGCATGCCCTGTTGACTGCGTAAACTTTGCCCCTTACAAGTTCGGCGGAATCCGCGGACTGGGAGCAGGATGGATTTCTGAGAGAGTCATGAACCTGCCTCACAGAAAGCTCATCGAGGAGAAGCAGAGTAACTGGGAGATGGGCGGCTGTGCACCGGCTCACTATGCGGAGCTGAGCGCGATCTTTGACTATGTGTGCTGGATTGGAAAGCAGTTCAAGGATACGGAGGACCGCCGTGAGCTGTACCTGGAGGGCATGGAGCGGATTACTCTCCACGAGAGAGCGCTTCTCGACCGGATCCTTCACGGCTCCAAAGAGGTACCTGGCGTGCTGGATATCCCTGGTGTCCGCTGTGCGGTGGAGATGGATAATCTGGCAGAACGTGACCTGATCGTGCCTCTGATTTTTGACAACAAGACCTGTGTGGAGGCTTCCAGAGCCTATGAGGCAAAAGGCGTTGTGGTCCATGAACGCACGGATGACAGTCTGTATTCTGCGAGACAGGTCAACTCCATCGGTGTACACGGCATTGTGAGAGTGTCCCCCCTTCACTGCCACACCTTCGACGACATCGACAAATTCTTAAAGATTACTGCCGAGATTGCTGCAAAGTGATCGTCAGGTGATAAAAGATTTGCTACAGGAACTTAGGGCAGCGGCCGGAGAGAAGGCCGCCGGTGCCCTATAAATAAGCACTTCACAAGGAGGAAAAGGAATGAAAAAGGTATTGGCACTTGTATTGGCACTGGTACTGACCTGTCTGGCGCTTGGCGGCTGCGGCGGCTCTGACGACAAGGACACCAAAGCTGCAGGAGGAACCAAATCGGCTGAGGGCACCAAAGGTTCTGAAGGCGGTGAGGCTGCCTCCGGAGATTTTAAAGGGAAGATTAAGATCGGTGTGATCTGTCCCAAATCCGGTACGGCAGGAGACGGCGTTTATATGGAAGCTGTCTGCAAGATGGCTGCAGAGGAAATCAACGCGGCAGGCGGTATGGATGGCCTGGAAGTGGAGCTGTATGTAGAAGACGATGAAGGAACAGCTCAGAAATCCGTTACAGTCGCCCAGAAATTGGTGAACCAGGATGGTGTTGATATTGTAGTGGGCGCTCAGAATTCTGCCTGTACCTTGGCCAACATGCTGGTGACTCAGGAGGCAGGGATCGTTCAGATTACGCCTGGATCTTCCTCTCCTTCTATTACAGAGCAGGGCAATGACTGGATTTTCCGTACTTCCATTTCGGACCTGACGGCAGCTACTTCCATCATGGAGTACTGTAAGGAAAAAGGTTACACCAATGTTGCGCTGATCCATTCCTCCGGTGACTTTGGCATGACTGCATCGGCTGCGATCAATGAGCACTGCGGCGATTATGGCCTGACCATTGCCCTGGAAGAGCAGTTCAACGATGACGACGTAGACTTTACTACCATTTTAAATAAGATCCAGAGCGAAGAGCCGGATGCCATCATCTGCTGGGGCTACTTCAGTGCAGCATCTCACATTTGCCAGCAGATGGTACAGAATGACGTCCAGATTCCCTTCATGGGCTATGGCTTCAACAACCCTCAGTTCACAGAGCTGGGAGCAGAATATGTGGAAGGCGCGATTGTTGCTTCTGGTTTCACAGAACTGTCCGCAGCTACCAATGACAAGGTTCAGCCTTTCATCGACGCATTTACGGCTTACTATGGCTCCGCTCCTACTCAGGTCTGCGCACAGAGCTATGACACCATGTATCTGATCAAGCAGACCATTGAGGAGATCGGCGGCGAGAATTTTTCTGAGGAGGCTTTCAAGGAGGCTCTGAAGAAGCAGACCTACACCGGCGTCACCGGCGAGATGAGCTTTGACGAGAAGAATGATATTGTAAAAGAGTGTACACTGGTTCAGTATGACGCGGAGGGCAACCAGGTACTGGTAGAATGGTAAAAATCTGATTCACCTGACAGCGGCAAAAGAGGTGATTGGCAAATGGGTCCGGCTTCCAAAAAGGAAGCCGGATGGCATATCAACTGATTTTAATGTAAAGGCGGGAACGATATGATAGGTACAATATTTAATTATCTGATGAATGGCCTGACCATGGGTACCATTTATGCCCTGCTGGCCATCGGTGTCACAGTCGTATACAAGTCCATGGGTATGATGAATGTGGCCCATGCCAATACGGTTATGCTCTCTGCATTTGTGACACTGGCGATTCAAAAGGCCACCGGCAGCCTGATTTTAAGCTGCGTGCTGGGTATTCTTGCCATGGGCGTATTCGGCTATATCCTGGAGCGGTTTATTTACCGCAGAGTCAACTATGATTCTTTCACAAACCTGATGCTGGCCACGATCGGTATGCAGATCATACTGATCAACTCCGCAAGGGCAATCTGGGGGGTTGACCCTTATTCTTTCCCCCAGATTTTCTCCATCCGCCCCATAAGGCTCGGGCCCGTCAGAATTCTTCCTCAGAGTATCGGAATTATCTGCGTTGCAGGCCTCGTTGTGATTATCCTGCAGTGCTTCTATAAATTTACCAAGACCGGCCAGAGTATGACGGCGGCGGCCACCAGCCCCAAAGCGGCCATGATGCTGGGAATCAATGTGGCAAAAACCCGTAACCTGACCTTCACGATCAGTGCAGTTTTAGCCTGCATCAGCGCAATTTTGGTAGCGCCTATGTACAATGTTTCTCCTGATATGGGCGCTTCCGTGGGGACCAAGGGCTTCTGCGCCGCGGTAATCGGCGGATTCGGGAGTGTGCCGGCAGCTTTGGTCGGCGGCCTGCTCCTTGGCATTATCGAGTCTTTGGTATCCGGCGTTCTGTCTGCCGCATACAGAGATATTATTGCATTCGTGATCATGATCCTGATTCTCTACCTGAAGCCGGCCGGCCTGCTGGGCAAAAAGGTAGAACAGAAATTTTAAAGGAGGGGGAAAAAGAATATGTCTAAAGCAAAAACAAGCAGCCTGATCAAGCTCATAATCGGCGCAGCGGTCCTTGTGTTCCTGCCTCTTGCCATTCCCAACTCCTATATTATGCAGCTTGTACTGAATATCCTGATCTATGTGATTCTGGCCATGGGCCTGAACCTGTTAACTGGCTTTACGGGAATTCTTTCGCTGGGCCACGCGGCGTTCTTCGGTGTAGGCGCTTATGTGTCCGGCATTTTAAATACCAGACTGGGCTGGCCCTTCTGGGCGACCCTCATTGTCTCAGTGGTGGTGACAGCCCTGATCAGCCTGTTCCTGGCTTTCCCGGCGCTCCGGGTGAAGGGTACATACCTGGTACTTATGACCATCGGCTTCGGTGAAGTGATCCGTCTGCTTTTGGTAAACTGGATTTCCTTAACCAACGGCCCCAACGGAATTGTGGGAATTTCCTATCCGGATTTCGGTTTCTTCAAACTGACTAATATGACTCAGTGCTACTATCTGGCGGTTATCTTTGTGGTACTGCTGATGATCTATCTGAAAGTGCTCATGAAGTCCCGCGTGGGCCGCTGCCTCTTAGCCATCCGTGATGACGACAGAGCGGCGGAGCTGGTGGGGATTGATGTTTCTCAGTATAAACTGAAGGCATTTATGATCTCCGCCGCCTACTGTGCCATTGCAGGAACCTTGTATGCACACGTAATCCGTTACATAAGCCCGGACAGCTTCCGCGCAGATGAATCCCAGCTGATTCTCTGCTGTGTGATCATCGGCGGTATCGGAACCTTTAAAGGCCCGGTGATCGGAGCAGTTCTCTTAACCATCATTCCGGAGCTGTTTAGAAGCCTGCAGGATTTCCGTATGGTTCTTTACGGCGTCATTCTGATGATCGTGATTATCTTCTTCCCCGGCGGCGTGGCCAAGTACTGGGATCTGCTGGCGGCGAGGGTCAAAAACATGGTAACTGGTTCCAAGTCAAAAGCCGGCGCGGCGGATGCGAAGAAATGAGGTGGGATAGATGAATGTACTGGAGTTAAAAGGACTGACGAAACAGTTCGGCGGTATCACTGCTGTAAACGACGTTACGTTCCATGTGGAGGAGAAACAGATTTTCGCCCTGATCGGTCCCAACGGCGCCGGAAAGACCACTGCGTTTAACCTGATCAGCGGTGTCTATGTACCCACGAGCGGCACGGTAACCTTCTGCGGCAAGGTACTCAATAAGATGAAGCCCAACCGCATTGTGAAAGAAGGGATCGCGAGAACTTTCCAGAATATCCGTCTGTTTGGCAAGATGACGGCTCTGGAAAATGTCATGACAGGATTTACCTGCCGGACAAAGGCGGACATCTTCAGTATTATTTTCCAGATGGGGAAATGTAAGAAAGAGCATGATGCCACAGAGGCAAAGGCTCTGGAGATCCTGGACTACATCGGGCTTGCGGATCTGAGAGACGAGCTGGCAGGGAGCCTTCCCTACGGCCACCAGAGACTTTTGGAGATCGCAAGGGCGCTGGCCTGTGAGCCGAAGCTTTTGATGCTTGACGAGCCTGCGGCCGGCATGAACAAGGCTGAAAAGCAGGATTTGATCGAGCTGATCACAAAGATCCGCAATGACCGGGGCATCAGCGTCATGCTGGTGGAGCATGATATGGACGTTATCATGTCCATCGCAGACCGGATCGCGGTTTTGAATTACGGCTCTTTGCTGGCCTTTGGCGACAAAGAAGAGATCCAGAAAGATACTGCAGTCATTGAAGCATACTTGGGAAATGGTGATTGATTATGAGCGTACTGGAAATTAAAAATTTAGTGGCGGGTTACGGACCAATTACTGCGCTTCATGGTGTTTCACTGCATGTGGAGCAGGGCGAATTGGTTTCACTGGTAGGCGCCAACGGCGCCGGAAAGTCAACATTGCTGTCTTCCATCATCGGCCTTGTAAAAGTCTCGGAAGGGGAGATCATCTACGAGGGCGAGAACCTGGTAGGTAAGAAATATTATGAGATCATCCGAAAAAAGATCGCCATTGTACCGGAAGGCCGCCAGGTATTTGCCGGAATGACAGTGGAGGAGAATTTAAGGCTAGGTTCTTTCTGTCTGACAAAGGATGCGAAGAGGGACAACGATACCATTGAGCAGGTGTTTGAGTATTTTCCCAGGCTGAAAGAGCGGATTAAGCAGCCTGCAGGCACCATGTCTGGCGGTGAGCAGCAGATGCTCGCGGTGGGCCGGGCCTTAATGTCTCACCCGGATCTTTTAATCCTGGATGAGCCTTCCATGGGCTTAGCGCCTCTGGTGGTCAACCAGGTGTTTGAGATCATCAAAAAAATCAAAGAAACCGGCGTGACCATGATGCTGATTGAACAGAATGCCAATAAAGCTTTAAAGATCAGCGACCGGGCTTATGTACTCCGTACCGGAAACGTGATCATGGAGGATCAGGCAGAGAACCTTCTTGGAAATACGGCGCTCCTTGAGTCCTATCTGAAATAGAAAACAGGGGCCAAAAAGGCGGGAAAGACAGAGGGGAGAATATCAGACATGAGAAAAGAAATTTTGCTGGAAGGAAAGCGGGCCATAGTCACAGGCGGCGGCACCGGCATCGGTCTTGGAGTGGCACAGGAGCTTCTGGATGCGGGAGCAAAGGTGCTGCTCCTTGGCCGGAGAGAGGATGTTCTTCAGGAAGCAGTGGAAAAGCTGGGAGAAGGGGCTTCCTTCTACCAGGCGGACCTGACGGACTTCGCCTCTCTCCCGGGGCTGTTTGCAGATATTGACCGGGAATTCCCCATTGATATTTTGGTCAACAATGCGGGGATCAATTTAAAGGGCCCTTTTCTGGAGTATAGCCCGGAGGAGTTTGACCGGGTGGTGGCCATTCAGGAAAAGGCAGTGTTTTTCGTCACAAAGGAAGTGGCGAAGCATATGACAAAACGGAGGGCTGGGAGTATTGTGAACATTTCCTCTCTGAGCGCGCGTCTGGGTATGCCGGCCAATCAGGCTTATACCATGTGCAAGGGGGGGATTGTGGCCCTGACACGCAGCCTGATGGTGGAGCTGGCCCCCTATCATATCCGGGTCAACAGTGTTAATCCCGGTTACATTTACACGGATATGATTAAAAAGATCAATGTGAATACACCGGAGAGGCTGGTCATCATGGAGGAGGCGACGCCCCTTGGACGGTTCGGAACCACAAAGGAAATCGGCATGGCAGTGGCTTTCCTGGCCTCGGATGCGGCCTCTTTTATCACAGGGGTGGATTTGTACGTGGACGGCGGACACGGGTTTGCCTCCCGCATCTAGTGATGCCAGGCGGTGCGCAGCGACTGGCAGGTATCACGGCAATAATATGATTCTGTTCACATTATATTAAGGAGAATATAGACAAAATGGAAGAGATGAAACTTTACAAAGCGTGTGAGAACCTTCTGACCACCTGTTCTCACTGCAAGCCAGAAGAGAAAATCCTGATTGTGACGGACACGGAACGGATGGAAATCGGCATGGCTATGTGGAGGGCCGCAGAGCGGTTCCCCAACAGAAGCCTGATCCTGATGAATGCCCGTACCATGCACGGCGAGGAGCCGACGGATACAGTGACCGCGGCCATGTTGGAGGCGGACGTGATTTTCCGCTGTACCTACTGTTCTCTGTCCCACAGCACGGCAAAAGCGAAAGCCTGCGCAGCGGGAGCCAGGGATTTAAACTGCTGCGATTATGACTTTGATATGTTGGAATCCGGCGGTCTTTACACGGATTTTCCAGCCAATGTAAAGTATGTGGATCAGATCGCCAAAGGCTTTGAGGGCGGGGATAAGGTGGAGATCACTTCTGCCATAGGAACTCATTATACCGCCAGCATCAAGGGACAGAAGATTTTCCCCCAGTACGGTATGAGCCTGTATCCGGGACAGTCCTCTTCTCCGCCGGACATTGAGTGTTCCACCACGGCGACTCCCGGCACGGCCAACGGCGTGATCTATGTGGACGGCTCCATTACCCATCCCAGACTGGGCCTGATCACGGATAAGGAGCCTGTCCGGGTGGAGATCAAGGACAGCTATGTGACCAGCATAAGTGGAGGCCCCCAGGCAAAAATTCTGGAGGAGATTCTGGAGGAGATCGGCGACCGGCGGATTTATCAGATCGGTGAGATCGGCGTAGGCTTAAATCCGGATGCAAGCCTCAACGGAAGGATGCTGGAGGATGAGGGCTGTATGGGAACTGTCCATTGTGCTCTTGGAAACAATGAGGCGGGGAATGACATTGTTCTGCATATTGACATGATGTTCCGCAATCCTACCATCAAGGTGGATGGAAAAACGATCCTCGACGAAGGGGAAGTTGTATTTTAGGATTGTGGGAGCACGTGGTGCGGAACAATCCGTGGTATCCTGGGGTCAAAATACCTTTTGACCCCAACATCATTTAAGAAAATAAGAAAATCAAAAAAGGCCCGCCATATGGAGGCGTGCGCGCACACCGGAATATGGGCATCGGACGCAAGTAGAGGGAGACAGAAATGAAACTGGAAAATGTACAACTTAATCTGGATACTGAGCTGGTTCTCAATGTGGGGTATCCCATGGGCAAGACCAACGCCCCCAGATGCTATAACAAATTGTTTGAAGTTCTGAATAAGAATGCGATTATGCTTCCTGTGGAGATCGAGAAAGGGAAGCTGCCGGAATTTATGGATGCGTGCCGCCTGCTTGGCGTCCAGTACCTGTGCCCGACCATGCCCCACAAGGCGGATTTTATCCCGCTTCTGGACGACGTGGACGATGTGTCGAAGCTGTTCCGTTCCGTAAATGCCATCCGTATGGATGAGAAGGGAAGCCACGGCGTGGGAATGGACGGTAAAGGGGCTGTGCGGGCCATGGAGAAGGGCGGCGCAAAGCTTGACGGGATCACAGGCATGATGTACGGAGCAGGAAGCATAAGCGGCGTCATCGGCTATGAGCTTTCCAGACGGAATGTGAAGAAGCTTTACATCGCAAACCGTTCTGTGGAGAAAGCAAAAGACATCGCAGATATTTTGAGGAACAACACGCCCATGGAGGTGGAAGTGATTTCTACAGAAGCGGCGGCTCTTGACAAGGCGGCCGAGGAGTGTGAGCTTCTTGCCAATGTGACGCCTCTTGGAATGAACGGCTTCCCCGCAAAACATGATTATCTGGGATTCGTTGACCGGATGCCGAAATCGGCCACTGTCTTTGACTGTATCATCAATCCGCCCAAGACGGAAACCATTCTGGCGGCAGAGAAGAACGGCCTGAACACGGTCCCGGGCATGGAGATGCTGGTGTCCCAGATGGACGTGATCTTTGATTTCATGTTCGGCATCAAGCTTGAGGATGAGCATAAGGAAGCCTGTCTGAATGAGCTTTGCAGGTATCTGGGTGTGACAAGATAAGGCTATCAACCAACAAATATATTGTAGCGGAGGAAGAAAAATGGCGCAGAAATTATTACCTTCCGGCCATCTGCTGGAAATGTTCATGCCTTACCGTTCGGACGAGGCGAAAATGATCGGTGTGCTTAAAAAGGCGGCAGACTTTGGATTTTATAAAAATGTGGAGCTGGGGATCTTTTTTGACAAGGAGAACCGAAAAAGGGTGCGGGCCGAGCTGGAGGCCAATGGGTTAAACGGAACCACCTTTGCGACACCTTATGTGAAGGATCAGAAGATAAGCCTCTGTGATCTGGACGAGGGAGCCAGGAAAAAGGCTGTGGCCCTGGTGAAGCAGCTGGCGGACTATGCGGCGGAGACTGGCTATTCCAATTTCGGGGTTCCAAGCGGCGACGATCCCGGCCCGGTATTCAGGGGATTGGCCAAGTGCGCACTGGCAGAGTCCATGATGGAGATTGCGGAATACATAAAGCCTCTTGGCATGAATTTGACCATTGAACCCCTGGACCGCTATGCTTTCAAGAAACAGCTCATCGGCCCTATGGAGGAGAATGTGGTGTGGTTCAAGGCTATCCACGACGCGTGTCCCAATACCTTTATCCACTGGGACAGCGCCCATGAGGCCCTGGCAGGAATTGACCTCATGCATTCCATTGAGCTGGCCTCCCCCTTCCTGGGCCAGTTCCATCTCTGCGACGCCATTGTAGATCCCAAGGAGCCTTGTTTCGGTGACCTGCACATGGACGTGGCCAGGGCGCCGGAATGGAAGACGGAAGGTTTCCTGACACCTGAGGTTGGCGCCCAGATCCTCAGGAAAGTCGCCTCCTATGACAAGCCTGAGGGAATGAAGCAGGTCTATGTGGCTGTGGAGGTCCTGGGGCATCCCGGGGATGATTTGTGGCTGAAGGAGAACCATGCGAGGGCATTCCTCAAGAAGTGTTTTGAGCTGGCTTCCATGGAAGCGTAGAAAACACAGGCGGCCCATGGTTGTATGAATAAGGAGAAGTGAGATGATTGTAAAGGAAAGGCTGGCGTTCCTGTCCATGTGTTACAGCGTGACGCTCATGGAGGTGAACGGCCGGGAATACTGCGTCAGCGCTTCGGAGGAGCGTGACGGAAAAGTCGTGCTGGTGGATACGGAGACAAAGGAAGTTGCGGAGATTGCAGGGCTTGCCGGCGGGGTGATGGCAGTGGTGCCCATCCCGGAGGAGAACGGGGGGTTCCTGGCCATCCAGAAATTCTACCCGGTGTTT
>JAAWBT010000097.1 GCA_022792835.1 Lachnospiraceae bacterium
CAGTCCAAAGGTCGTTTAAGGAATCGTTGATAAGAGCCAAAGGATTGATGTAACATAGGAAGCATAGGGAGTGAGTCCTCGTCAGTAAAAGCAGCGATGAAGGAGTTCAATAATCTGTTGTTGCTGTTGAGGGGTCATCTTATTGTCGCTTGGCAAGCAGAGGCCCCGTCTAAAGATATCCGCGCCGCCATCGGTATAGTCGTTTGTATGTAGGTGAGACTGATCAGGAAGTGTCTGATCAGAATCCATGCTGTGTCTATGGTTGCCGGAAGCGAAGCAAGTTGGTTGCATTGCCAAGTCATTTAAGTCAGAAGTTTGTAAAGGCACACAAAGGCCATCCGGAGCATGGTTTTTGCCGTCACAGGAGAGGTTGCCAGCCAAGCCGTATCGAGTCACAAAAGGGTTAAAGCGGTAGATTGGCTGTAGGTGCATAGGTTTCCAGATAGGCCGTCCTTCGGCGTTAAAGGCAGCAAGAGCCTGAAGGATTTCCGTAGGGCAGGACTTACCAGTCTGTTTTTTATAGTGGGATTCGTGTTCTGTTTGGCTCATCTCACACATTGCGGAGGGATCAATGATGAGGCAGCTAAGCCAGTAATTTGCCTCTAAGCCTGATTCCGCTGTATTTGTTTCTGTTGTTTTTTCAGCCGTTATGATTGCAGACGCTTGTGTAGCGCCCCTTGTATTTTGCGAAGCTTCTGTCGTTTGTCCGGTCTGTACCATTGTTTTTCCAGCCGTTATATTTCCGGAGTTATCCTCTGGTTTTACCATTCCAGGAGGGTTCTGTTTTTCTGGGAGGTGCCGCGCCAAAGCTCCGGTTGTTCCCAAAGGATTCATAGAGAGAGGCAAGTCGTCGAGGGAGACTTTGTATTGATCATAAATCCGTTTTTTCTGTTGGATATGTTCGTCGAGGTAAGGGAGCTGCCCGCGGACAATGCCAGCGACGATGTTGCTCATGCGGTAGTTGAATCCAAGTTCGTCGTGTTGGTACCAGGGAGCGATTTCCCTGCTCTGAGTAGACCATTTGCGAACCAGATCGGCGTCGTGTTTCGAGTCGGTGAGAAGGATGCCGCCGGAGCTGCCGGTAACGATCTTATTGCCGTTAAAGCTTAAGACAGAGACATGTCCGAAGGAGCCGGTCTGAGCGTTGTTGTAGGAAGCGCCGAAGGATTCGGCGGCGTCCTCGACAATAAGGGCGCCATACTGGTGAGCAATGGCTGAGATCTGGTCGACTTTAGCGGGAGTACCGTAAAGGTGAGCCATAACGATGAGTTTCACATCGGGGTAAAGTTGAAAAGCCTTATGGAGAGCGAGAGGGTCCATATTCCAGGAATCATATTCGGTATCAAGGAAGACGGCTTGCCCGCCCTCATAGGCAACCGGGTTCACGGTGGCAGCGAAGGTCATATCAGAGCAGAATACGCGCTTTCCTTCGAGAGTGCCATGTCCGGGCTGGGGTCTGCCGTAGAGCTTTTGCCCGCAAAGCCTTATGGCGAGGTGGAGTGCAGCTGTGCCGGAAGAAAGTGCGACGGCATAATTCCTACCGACCTTTTGTGCCACCAGCTGCTCCACTGCGTTTATATTGTCCCCTACGGTAGAGACCCAGTTTGTCCGAATGGCTTCATCCACCCATTTCTGCTCATCTCCATGCATAGTCGGGGAGGAAAGCCATATTTTGCTGCTAAAGGGTTCGATTCCCGAAAATCTTGCGTCTGACAAATAATGCTGTGCGTTCATAGTTGTGCCACCTTTGTTTATTCGTGGGGCTTTCGGAGAGCCGAAAAGCCCGGATATTGCTATCGGATGTGCATCAACATACACATCGTGATCTCCCGATGGTTCTTTGTGATTTTGTTTATTGATTTTGTTTACTGGTTTTGTTATTGTTTGTTCCTTTTCTGCCGCATGGCGGCAGTTCAAACGAACAGATACCCTAGGGACAGATACCCTAGAAACAGGTTACAGCTTCCGCCTGGTCCCATCCCGCCTGGCCTCATCCAAGCCGGCCAGGAATCTATGATCGAAAGAGAGTTGGTCTTTCTCTGTCAGACCTGGGCCTGCAGATTGGACTCTGCCGCTTAAAAGCGCGTCTCATTTTTTATCCATTCCTTTCCAGGCAGTTCATACATGATCAAAAGCTTGTTGAAAGCTAGGGACCCAAAGCTTCACAAGATCACGGACATCGTTTTTATTTTTATAAGCAGCGTCCATAAGGTCATGAAGGCCGGAAAGGAAGGCCTGGATATCGAAGGGAACGGGGCAGCCGATGAAGATGAGATCATTATCGGTTTTTTTAAGTCCTTCTTCGGCGAGTAATTTTTCCTCAAAAAGTTTTTCACCGGGTCTTAATCCGGAGTAAACGATGTGCATATCGACATCAGGCTGAAAGCCAGAGAGGTAGATAAGGTTTCGTGCGAGGGTATCAATTTTGACAGGTTCGCCCATATCAAGGACAAAGATTTCACCGCCGTGAGCATAAACGCCGGCCTGAAGGACGAGTCCAACAGCCTCTGGGATAGTCATAAAGTAGCGGACGATATCGGGGTGAGTCACAGTAACGGGCCCGCCTGCCTCAATTTGCTTTTGAAAGAGAGGGATGACGGAACCGTTGCTGCCAAGGACGTTGCCGAAACGAACGGCGACGAATTCCGTGGAAGCATGTCGGAGCGCATCCGCAAGGTCCTGATTATGGAGCGGTTGGTTCTGGCTGTGTGCCGGCGCATCTGCATGGTGGAAGGCGTTTTCACAGCCCGTATTCCCATTTTGGCAGTTTCCCTGGGCCAGTCCCATTGCATTGCTGAAATGTCCCGTGATTTTGGGTCCGGCAGTTCCCTCTGAAGGAGCTTTGTTTTCCGGTACCTGATGTGTGGAAGCATCCCCGGTAAGGTTGAGCTGGTCTGGTGTGTAGTGCGATGTATGGGTTTTTGAGGCCGCCTCCCGGCTGAATGCCGTTTCCGAAGAGGAGTAGGCATATTGTGGAAGGCCGGTTGAAGCCCAAGCAGGGTTCTGCCCCCCCAAAGGAAGTTGAGTATCAGCAAACACAGGGTGTGTAAAAAGCTGAGGGATGTCAGCGGCCTGGCCGGCTTTGATCATGTGGTCAA
>JAAWBT010000037.1 GCA_022792835.1 Lachnospiraceae bacterium
CAGCCAGCGCATATTTACCCTGAGAAGAGTCATATTTCAGCAGATGAGCCAGCATCTTAGGGCTGGTTAAATCGTTGATCGCTACAACGTCATATCCGGGAGCGTTGAACATCTGTCTGAATGCCAGACGACCGATACGTCCGAAACCATTAATCGCTACTTTTACTGCCATTTTGAATTCCTCCTAAATATTAAAATATTTATAAGTAGTACCATTGACTCGCTATTTATTTTACATAATTTGTTAAAAAATATCAAGCTATTTTTTTCCTTTTTTAAGCCACCCTACTGCTTTTATTCATAATCTACAATTATCGTCATTTCAAGTGAAAATATCCAGCATTATTACATGAGATTTTCCGGATTCAGGCAGAAAAGCTCCGGCACCACAAACCGTCCGTCTTTCCGGATAAGCCTTCCGTCGAAATAAATCTCCCCTCCGCCGTATTCCGGTGTCTGAATGCAGACCAGATCCCAGTGGATAGAAGAGCTGTTTCCGTTGGGAGCCTCCTTATAGCAGTTACCCGGGGTAAAATGAAAAGAGCCTTTGATCTTCTCGTCAAAAAGAATGTCTTTCATAGGTTTTGTCACATAAGGGTTCACGCCGATGGCAAATTCTCCAATGTATCGGGCGCCCTCGTCGATGTCAAAAATCTCATTAATCTTTTCGGAATCATTGGCTTTTGCCTTCACGATTTTCCCATTTTCAAAGGTCAAACAGATGTTTTCATAAGTGAACCCCTGAAACACCGATGGAGTATTATAGGAAAGCACACCGTTTACAGAATCTTTCACCGGAGCTGTGTAGACTTCCCCGTCGGGAATGTTCCGGTACCCGGAGCAGGGAACAGCAGGAATCCCTTCGATAGAAAAGGAAAGATCCGTGCCGGGTCCTGTGATCCGCACCTCTTTTGTCTGATTCATCAGTTCAATTAAGGGCTTCATGGACTGGCCCATTTTCTCATAATCCAGACAGCACACATTAAAATAAAAATCTTCAAAAGCCTCCAGGCTACTACCCGCGCTCTGAGCCATGGACGGCGAAGGATAACGAAGGACTACCCATTTGGTCCTTGGCACCCGGATTTCATGATGAACCGGAGTCATATAAAGGGCATTGTAACGCTTTATACTCTCTGGCGGCACATCGGCAAGCTCATTGATATTGTCCCCTCCCCGGATTCCCAGATAGCAGTCCATATCTGACATTTCCAGACTGTCCACTCTGGCCATCAGCTTAAGCTGTTCCTCTGTGCAGGACAAAAGCATCTCCCGCTGCATTCTCAAATCTGTAAAATGGGGAAATGGGATCCCGCCTGCCCGATAAACTTCTTTTACCACGCACCTCGCCAGCGCCTGGGTATCCATCCCTGTATAATGCACATATACTTTTTCTCCCGGTTTTACCCGGCAGGAATGGTTCACCAGATTGTACGCCAGTCGTTTGATCCGCTCATCCATTCTCTTTTTCTCCTTTTCTCTTTTTCTCCGGAAGGATTTTTGTTCTATGGAGAACCAGGTTTCCTACAGGATAAGAAATAGTCCTCCCATGGCCTCTCCCTCCTCCCGGTTGTGGGTCACCAGAATCATCGTCCTGCCCCGTCTGTGATCCAGGACATAGTTTATGGTCCTCTTTTTTGTCTCTGCATCCAATCCTTCAAATGGTTCGTCCAGGATTACCAGCTCGCTGTCCGCCATCATTGCCCGGACAATGGCCGTCCTTTTTCGCATTCCTCCGGAAAGGGCCGAGACCGGCTTTGAAAGATCCTCGCCCAAAAGCCCGACCATCTCCAGATTCTTTCGGATCTCCCTGTCCATGATTTTCTTTCCCACAGCCGCCTTCACATTGGACAAGGCACTGAAGGGCTCAAATAAACGGTCCTCCTGGAATACAGCGCTTTTTTTCTCCGGCACTCCGGACACACTGCCCTTATCCGCCGTCTCAAGCCCCAGAAGAATCCGCATAAGCGTCGTTTTTCCGCAGCCGGACTTCCCCATGAGAACTGTCACATCACCGGGAACAATTTCTACGGAAAAATCCTGGAATACTGTTTCCTTTCCATAGCTTTTCCATAAATTTTTAATCGTAATCTTCAAAGTCTCTCCAATCTTTTAAAGATCCGTCTTAACAGCCCTGTAAAAATCTTCTCAAACAGAACGCTTACCACTACCACCACCACGGTCCAGGCGAAGAGCTCTGCCGTATCCAGATAGACCTTCGCCTCATAGAGCCTTTCCCCGATGGAGCCGTCCGGGATCCCGATCACCTCTGCCGCCACGCCTGCCTTCCAGGAAATTCCAAGAGCCATCCGGCAGGCCGACAGCAAAAAAGGCCTGATCTGAGGCAGATAGAGATAGCAAAACCGCCGCCCTCCCGGAATCCGAAACACCTCCGCCATCTCAAGAAGCTTTTGGTCTGTTGATTTCATCCCTTCCAGCACATTAAAATAAAAAATGGGCAGCACCATCAGGAAGGAAATAAACACAGAAAGGCCTGACCTGTCCAGCCAGATCAGACTTAAAATAATAAACGAGGCCACAGGGACGGATTTCACTGCCGTCATAAAAGGCCACAACATGGTTTCTCCAAAAGGAATCCTGGCGGCAAAAACCGCCAGAGCCCCTCCCAGGAAAAGGCCCAGAAAAAAGCCGGACTCAATGCGAAGAAAACTGGAAAGCACAGTTTTCCAAAAATCCCCCTGTAAAAAAAGCTGGCCCAGACGAATGGCGGCACTTACAGGGGAAACTAAAATCAGTTTCTGCCCCACGGCCATGGACGCAAGCTGCCACAGGAGAAGAGCGGCCGCTATGGAAAGCAGCCGTTCTTTTTGTTTTCGTCCTCTCATCAGTTCAGATTCAGATAAAAGCCGTCGTCGGGCAGAGCTCCGCCTACGGCTTTGGGGTTTGCATCATAAAGCACCTGAAGATATCCTTCCATGGCTGCTTTCATTTCCTCTCCATCCAGATAGGTTACATTGCAGCCAGGGATCGCTTTTTCAGCCACAGCCGCCTTCACAATGTCATACTTCTCCACCAGGGCTGCGCCTTCAGCCAGATTTTCATTGAGGTAGTCTGTGGATGCCTTATATTCCTCCAGAAAAGTCTTAAGCGCTTCTGGATGGTCCTTGGCGAATTCTTTCCGCACCAAAAGCCCTGCGGTGATCAGACGGCTTCCGTTTTCCAGCTTCTCCCACTCCTCCGTCAAGTTCAGGGCAATTCTGAAGTTCTCAAGCTGCCCTCCGGCCACTGTCACAAAAGGCTGAGGCAGCATGGCAACCGCACTCTCCTGCGCCGCCATTTTGGCCACAGTTTCCGTCGGCTCATTCATCCACTCGATGGTCACATCCTGATCCGGATCCACCCCATTCTCCAAAAGCAGATAACGGAGTGCATACTCCGGTGTGGTTCCCTTCCCTGTGGCGTAGATGGTCTGGCCTTTCAGATCGGAAATACTGTTTATGGTCTCTCCGCCTGTCTCTGCAATATAGAGCACCCCCAAAGTATTGACAGCCACAAACTGCACTGCCCCCTCGGAATTGTTATAGAGAACGCTGGCCAGGTTGGCCGGCACTGCCGCCACGTCCAGCTCCCCTTTAAGGAGCTTCGGCGCCAGCTCATCTGCCGAGATTGCCATGGTAAATTCAATGTCGCTCTCTGCCTGTCCGTTCTCTGCATTATCCAAAAGTTTCACCATTCCCATGGAAGTAGGCCCCTTTAAGCCTCCCAGGCGGATTTTCACCGACTCTGCCCCAGCCGCCTCTTCCTCTGCTTTGGTCTGTGCCTCTGTAGTTTCTTCTGTCTGGGTAGTTTCCGGCGCTTTCGTGGCTTCTTCTGCCCCCTCTGTCGATGCCGCCTTCGTCTCTTCTGTTTTCTTTCCGCAGCCGGTCATGGACGCAGCTATCATAACCGCCGCCAGCATCGCCGCACATGTTCTTTTCATTGCTCTTTCTCCTTTTCCTCTCCCTTTTATCTTTTCGGTCTTCCCTGTATGTTCCTCAGGGAAAATCCGTATGGACGGTTTCACTGTTTCTCCCCTTCTTCTTTCTCGCTTCTTTCCTCTACATTTGCTTCTTTTGGATATTTCCTTCCGCAGTATACAAAGATGGCGATTCCTGCGATCAGCATGAAAATAGCGATAAACTGAGAAGTGGACAAAAGGCCGACACTTCCCCTGGGATCGTCTCTGAGGCATTCGATAAGAAACCGGCCAATGCTGTAAAAGATCAGATACAGGCCGCCCACCTGACCATCGCTTTTTGTCCGCTTTGCCAAAAACAGCAAAGCCAAGAAATTCAGGAAATTTGCCGCCGCAGAAATAAGCTGGGTAGGAATTAACGGCACTCCACCCGGCGCATAATTGCAGGCGGCCGGAAAAATGAGATGAAAGGCACTCTCTGTCACTTTTCCATAACAGCAGCCGGCCATGAGACAGCCAAACCGGCCGATGGCCTGAGCCAGAGCAATAGACGGCATGACCAGATCAAAATATTTAAGAAACGAAAGCTTCTTCACCCGGCAGAACACATAGCCTGTGAGAATCCCGCCGATCAGGCCGCCGTAGACCACAAAACCACTGGCCAAAGTCTCCAGAAAATATTTTGGATTTTCTATAAAGGTAGGAATCTCTGTGATGATAAACAGAACCTTCGCAGCGCCCCAGCCGCAGACCAGGCACCAGATTCCCATTGAAAAAATCTGATCGTCACCGACCGCATACTTTTTTTCCCGGTACATGCCGACCAAAAATGCCGCCAGCACTCCCAAAGCAATCATAAAACCATATCCATATATGGTAAAGGGACCTATTTCAAATAAAACCTCTTTCATATAACCGCTCCTTTTCCTCTGTATGGCTCTCCCCAGTCAAATCACCAAAAAGACACCGTTGCCATTATAGCAGAATTTGAGACTTTGCGCAAGGAGCGGAGAGAGCCCGGTTTTCACATTTCCCCCTCCTAAAAAGGCTGTATTTTTTCAGAATTGTTTCTAAAGATTTTCTGAATTCCCTTGCCTTTCTGAAAAAAGCGTGCTATAGTGGCAGGCAGAAAACATATAATAACTATATTTAAAGAGTTATTTTGAATCCCTTCGGGGGAAGGAAGGCATTTGAGTGTGAAAGCAATGGAGACAGTGAAAAATTTCTTTGGCCGGTATCGTCAGGCCTGGGTTCTTCTTTATGTTTTTATTTATTTCCCCTGGTTTTTCTGGCTGGAGCAGCATGTAACCATCGGAACTCCTTTTACCAATATCCATATCGCATTTGATGATCTGATTCCCTTTTGTGAGTATTTCATCGTGCCTTATTTATTCTGGTTCATTTTTGTGGCCGGTTCTGTTGCATTTTTCCTGTTCAGACGGCCAAAAAAAGAATTCTATCGAATGACGGCCTTTTTATTTATCGGAATGACTATCTGTCTAGCCATCTGTACCCTGTTTCCCAATGGACAGACCATGCGTCCTCCGGTCAACCCAGAGAAAAATATTTTTTCCAAGTGGATCGTCATGCTGTATAAAACGGATACTTCCACAAATGTGTTTCCCAGCATCCATGTATTTGCTTCTCTGGGGGTAAATCTTGCCTGGTGGAACAGTGATATCTCAAAAAAGCATCGCTGGATCCGTCCTCTGTCCACGGTAACTGCTGTTTCTATCTGCCTGTCTACCGTATTTTTAAAACAGCACTCTGTGCTGGACGGACTGGGTGCCATTGTATTATCGATTGTCCTCTATTTCCTGATCTATCAGTCAGAAATAACAAGAGAATTTTTCAAATCCCGGGCTTCCAGAAACCGGGCGCGCCGTTCCAGGCGGATGTATACTTTTAAACGAAAGATGTAGCCAAAGCATGAACCGCCAGTATAGAAAAGCTGGCGGCGCATGTAAAAAACCAGAAAGATAAATCAGCTCAACCGAGCGATTTTCTCTCTGGTTTTTTGTTCTTATACCAGAATCTATAAAAAAACTTTGTCTATTTTTATTCTTCCTCCTGCTCTTTTTCCTGATACACTTCCTGTGCTGTGATCTCTTCTGAATGAACTAGCTGCTCGATCAGGTACACAGTTCCGATCAGCACAAGGCAAGAAGCGATCGTTGTAAGCCAAAAGAGACCGGCAGAGCGATAGACATTATCGAGAATGCCTGTTTCCGATACTATCACGGAGAGCAGATTCGCTGCCACATGAAAGAGGATCGGCGCCAGCATAGTATGAAACCGCTCATACACATAGATCATCAGAAGGCTTAGACAGAACGCATAGAGGCCCTGTACCAGATTTCCGTGGTAAAATCCAAAGATCAGAGAGCAGATCACAGTGGCCGTGGATACATTCAGGTATTTTCGCATCCGCCGGTACATGAGCCCTCTGAAAATCAGCTCTTCTACCAGCGGTACAAGGATGCCCAGTCCCAAAAGCTCCACTGCCAGTTTTCCGCCATAAATCATTTCTGAAATTTCTGCATAAGTATCGGATATCTCAAACAGACCGCTGACTGCCACCAGGTTATTTCCCGCCAGACAGGCTGTCATTCCAAGGACCACCGTAAGCAGATACTGCCAGGAGGGAACTGCCGTAAACCGGCGCCCCTGATGGAAACATTCTTCTTGCTTTCGATCCCTTCGATAATACAGGAGCAAAAGCGGAAGGGTAATCGCTGCCGCCAGGACCTGAAGCTCCAGGGCAACGGAGATGGTCTGCTCCAGCATACTGTTGATGATACGGTTCATTTCGCTGTTTAACGTGTCTGCATCATACTTTGCCACTGTGGAAAAAGCGATCCACACAGCGGCAATCACTTCTACGATGAAACAGACTGCCAGATAGGTAAGCCCAGGATAGATCAACCTCCAAATCCGTTTTCCCCAGTTCTCCTCTCTCATACATTTCCTCCTATCCCTCTGCTCCTCACCGTGGCAATATCAATCAAGGTCAAAGCCTCTTCCCGATTCTCCAGACTTGTCACCAGCGCCCTGGCCGTATCAATGGCTGTCAGCACATTAACGCCTGTCTCAATGGCATTGCGGCGGATGATGAAACCATCATGACTTTTCGCCGCCCCCTGATTGGGCGTATCAATGACAAGATCAATGTCATGTTCCAAGATCAGATCCAGCAGATTGGGGGACTCCTGCTCCAGCTTGTTGATCCGAATTGCCTTCACCCCGTTTTCATTCAGAACCTTGGCCGTGCTTCTGGTGGCGTAAATCTTATAGCCAAGAACCGCAAATCGTTTGGCGATATCTGCTGCCTCCAGCTTGTCGGCATCTTTGACAGTGATGATCATTTTTTTGGTTCGGGGAAGACGGATTCCTGCCCCTAAAAAGGCTTTATAGAGGGCTTCGTTGAAGGTTTTTGCGATCCCTAAACACTCTCCTGTAGACTTCATCTCCGGCCCCAGTCCGATATCGGCTCCCCGAATTTTTTCAAAAGAGAACACCGGCATTTTGACGGCCACATAATCCGCCTCCGGCTGGAGTCCGGGTTCAAAACCAAGTTCTCTTATGGTCTTTCCGATAATCACCTGAGTCGCCAGTTTCACAATGGGAATTCCTGTCACCTTGCTGATATAAGGAACCGTCCGGCTGGACCGGGGATTGACTTCGATCACATAGACCTCGTCGTTGCTCACGATAAACTGGATATTGATCAATCCCTGCACGTGGAGCGCTCTAGCCAGCCGTCTCGTGTATTCTTCAATGACCCGCTTCGTTCTGTCATTTAAGCTTCCCGCCGGATAGACGGAGATGCTGTCACCGGAATGAATGCCGGCCCGCTCGATGTGCTCCATGATACCAGGGATCAGAACCTCCTCCCCGTCACAGACTGCATCCACCTCGATCTCTTTTCCTCTCAGGTATTTATCCACCAGGATCGGGTGCTCCTGGGCGATCCGGTTGATGACTCCGATAAATTCTGTAACATCCTCGTCATTGATGGCAATCTGCATACCCTGGCCCCCCAGCACATAGGAGGGACGTACCAGTACCGGATAGCCCAGATCGTTTGCCGCACAGATGGCTTCCTCGCAGGTATAGACTGTATGACCCGCAGGTCTTGGAATACAGCATTCCTCCAGGATCCGGTCAAACAGCTCCCGGTCCTCCGCCGCATCCACATCTTTGGCTGAGGTCCCAAGGATAGGAACCCCCATTTTAAGGAGTGCCTCTGTCAGTTTAATGGCCGTCTGCCCGCCAAACTGAACCACAGCCCCGTCAGGCTTCTCAAGCTCCACCACATTTTCCACATCCTCCGGCGTCAGTGGTTCAAAATACAGCTTATCCGCAATATCAAAATCCGTACTGACTGTCTCCGGGTTGTTGTTGACAATGATGGTCTCGTAGCCAGCCTCACGAAAGGCCCAGGTACTGTGGACGGAACAGAAATCAAACTCAATTCCCTGCCCGATGCGGATGGGGCCGGAACCAAGGACCAGCACTTTTTTCCTGGTCTTCTCTCCCATCGCTTCATTCTCGCTTCCAAAGCAAGAATAGTAGTAAGGGGTCTCTGCCGCAAATTCTGCCGCACAGGTATCTACCATCTTAAAAGCCACACGGATATCGTACTTGTCCCTCAGATATTTGATCTCCCGTTCCGCTCTTTTTGTCAGACGGCCAATGAGCACATCGGGGAATTCCATCCGCTTCGCCTCTGCCAGAAGCTCTCCCGTGAGCGGCTCTGTCTGAAGCCGTGTCTCCATTTCTGTGAGGATGGCAATTTTATCAATAAACCACTTGTCGATTCCTGTGATATCGTGGATAATATCATAGGAAATTCCTCTCCTGAGCGCCTCGGCAATGACATAAATCCGTCTGTCGTCCACCCGGTGGAGTCTATCCATAAGCTCCTCGTCCGTCCTATGAGAAAAATCTACGGATAGCAGGCTGTCCACATGCTGTTCCAGAGAACGGATGGCCTTCATCAAGGCTCCCTCGAAACTGGTACAGATGCTCATGACTTCCCCTGTGGCCTTCATCTGTGTAGTCAATGTGCGTTTGGCGCTGATAAATTTGTCAAAGGGCAGCCGTGGAAGCTTTACCACACAATAATCCAGCATAGGTTCAAAGCTGGCGTAAGTCTTTTTGGTAATGGCGTTTGAAATCTCATCCAGAGTATAGCCCAGGGCGATCTTTGCCGCCACCTTAGCGATAGGATATCCGGTCGCTTTGGAAGCCAGGGCCGACGAGCGGCTCACCCTTGGGTTCACTTCAATCACACAATATTCAAAACTTTCCGGATGGAGGGCAAACTGGACGTTACAGCCGCCGGTAATCTGGAGCTCGTCGATGATATTGAGCGCCGCACTTCTTAACATCTGGTATTCTTTATCTCCCAGAGTCTGGGAAGGCGCCACCACAATGCTGTCCCCTGTGTGTACCCCGACAGGATCAATGTTTTCCATATTACAGACTGTGATCACATTGCCGTTTCCGTCCCGCATCACCTCGTATTCAATTTCTTTCCAGCCGGCGATGCACCGCTCCACCAGCACTTCTCCCACCCGGGAAAGCCGCAGGCCGTTTTGCAGAATCTCGATCAGTTCTTCCTCATCTTTTGCGATGCCGCCGCCGCTTCCGCCCAGGGTATAGGCCGGACGCAGCACCACCGGGTAGCCGATTTCATTTGCAAAAGCCACTCCCGCTTCCACGTCACGGACCACCAGAGAAGCCGCGCATGGCTCCCCGATCTTTTCCATGGTATCTTTAAATTCCTGACGATCCTCCGCTTTTCTGATGGTTTCCGGCGTGGTACCGATCAGCTTCACATTGTGGTCTTCCAGAAAACCGGAATCAGAAAGCTCCATGGCCAGGTTAAGGCCTGCCTGTCCTCCCAGGGTGGGGAGAACACTGTCTGGTTTTTCCTTCTCTATGAGCTGTTCTAAAACTTCCACAGTCAAAGGCTCTATATATACTTTGTCAGCAATGTCCTTATCGGTCATAATGGTTGCCGGATTGGAATTGAGGAGCACCACTTTGACACCCTCTTCTTTTAAAGAGCGGCAGGCCTGTGTGCCTGCATAATCAAACTCCGCCGCCTGTCCGATGACTATAGGGCCAGAGCCAATAACCACCACTTTTTTGATCTCCGGGTTTCTAGGCATGCTTCCTCACCTCCATCATCTTTAAAAACCGGTCGAAGAGATACTCGGAATCCCTCGGTCCCGGACAGGCTTCTGGATGAAATTGGACCGTAAAAATAGGTTTCCCCACATAAGAAAGCCCTTCATTTGTCCCATCGTTGACATTGACAAAAGCTGGACAGGCCACTGTCTCATCCAGAGTTTTCGTATCTACCACATAACCGTGATTCTGGGAGGAAATATAGACCCGGCCTGTCTCCAGATCCTTTACCGGATGGTTGCCTCCCCTGTGGCCGTATTTCAGTTTATAGGTGTCTCCGCCCGCCGCCAGAGCCATAAGCTGGTGTCCCAGGCAGATGGCAAAGATGGGGATATCTGTGTGATAAAGCGTCCGAAGCTCCTCAATGATCTCTGTACATTCTTTCGGGTCACCTGGCCCGTTCGACAACATGATTCCGTCCGGAGCGTCCTCCAGAAGTTCCTCCGCCGGAGTATAAGCCGGATATACTGTCACCTGGCAGCCCCTCTGACTTAAAGACCGGACAATGTTTTTCTTGGCTCCAAAATCCATCAGGGCAACCTTAAAGCCCTCTCCCATCAGGGTATATTTTTCTTTGCAGGTTGCGTTTCTTACCACCCCTCTGGGGGTATATTCCTGAATTTTGGGAAGAATTTTCTCCATGCAGAAGGTCTGGTCAGTGGTGATCATTCCATTCATGGTCCCCTTTTCCCTGAGAAGTTTTGTGAGGGCCCTGGTATCAATCCCGGCAATCCCGGCAATCTCATGTTCCTCTAAAAAATTCTGAATGGTATCTCTGCTTCTGAAATTGCTCGGCATTCTGGACAGCTCCCGCACAATCAAGCCGTCCGTCCAGGGCCGCTCCGATTCCATATCTTCCTGGCAAATTCCATAATTTCCAATGAGGGGGTATGTCAGAACTACTGCCTGTCCGGCATAAGAAGGGTCTGTCAGAACTTCGAGATAACCTGTCATAGAAGTGTTAAAGACGATTTCACTGATGATTTCCTTTGGCGAACCGATACTGGTTCCAGAAAAGACGGTTCCATCTTCTAGTATCAGAAAAGCTTTCATGTGTCTACCGTTTCCTTTCGTATGTCCTTAACTTTTACTCAAATTGTAAAAATTTTACCATACCGTGTTTTACATTTCAACCCTTTTGAGACAGGATTTTTCTTTTCATCAAATATCACGAAAAACCATTTTTTCACATATAATTATAGAAACAAAACTGCGGAGAGTTCCATTGATCCTAAGGACTTTACAAACACCAGACACAACAGATACCGGAAAGCTTTCCATAAGTGTAAACTCCTCTCTCAACAGCTTTCCTATAAGCGATGCCACCGTCACGATCTCCATCACCGGAGGCGACGGCTCCGGCCAGACGTTAGAGCAGCTTACCACGGATACCTCCGGCCAGACGGAAGAAATCACCCTGGGAACCCCCCCTCTGGAATATAGCATGGAGCCAGGAGAACCCCGTCCTTACATGGAGTACAATATCACTGTTTCCGCTCCTGGCTATGAGCCCCAGACGGTCGAGGGCACGGAGGTCCTGCCTGATGCTACGGCTATACAAAATATCAGACTCCGCCCTCTTTCGGAAGAAGAAGGCGCCCCCGCCGACATTGTCATTCCTGACCACACGCTTTATGGGGAATATCCGCCGAAAATTGCGGAACCGGAGGTCAAACCCATCACAGAAAGTGGAAATATCGTCCTGAGCCGCGTCGTCACACCTGAGACGATTGTGGTCCACGACGGGACCATCAGCAACACGTCTGCTCCCAACTATTATGTGGGCTATAAAGATTATATCAAAAACGTAGCCTCCAGTGAAATTTATGCCAATTGGCCGGAATCCACCATCACTGCCAATGTACTGGCGATCATGTCTTTCACCATGAACCGGGTGTACACAGAGTGGTACCGGAACAAGGGGTATGATTTCACCATCACCTCCTCCACTGCTTATGACCACAAATGGATCTATGGCAGAAATATTTTTGAGAGCATCTCGGTGGTTGTGGACGACATTTTTTCTGACTATCTGTCAAGACCTGATGTGAAACAGCCGATCCTTACCCAGTATTGTGACGGCAGAAGAGTGTCCTGTCCAGACTGGATGACTCAGTGGGGCTCTAAAAGCCTCGGGGATCAAGGCTACTCTTCCATTGAGATCCTCCGGTATTATTACGGACAGGATATGTACATCAATACGGCGGAACAGATTTCCGGTATTCCCTCCTCCTGGCCTGGCTCCAATCTCTCAATTGGTTCCAGTGGTGCGAAAGTCAGACAGCTCCAGGAACAGCTAAACAGCATCGCCAGTGTCTACTCTTCCATCCCTTCCCTGGTTCCTGACGGTATCTACGGGGAGAACACAAGGAATACCGTAGAAAAATTCCAATCTGTCTTTGGACTTCCTCAGACCGGAGTTGTGGATTTCAGAACCTGGTACAAGGTTTCTGAAATCTATGTGGCGGTCACCAGGATTGCGGAGCTGAACTGAACTTATGATCGAGTAGGGAAGATTTATCTTCCACTACCTGCTGCGTCTGGCGCATAAAAAAGGGAATCCCTCTGGCCTCTCAGCCCGGGATTCCCTTTTCTCTAAAATTTTCAGCCTGCTTTTACTCCTCTGCCGCTCTTGCCGCGATCTCTTTGGCCTGGACATCACTGGGAGCCTGCTCATAACGGGCAAACTCATACTCGAAATGGCCGATGCCTCCGGTCATAGAGCGAAGATCCGTGGAGTAACCGATCAGCTCAGACATGGGAATATCCGCTTCAATGATCTGGTTGCCTTTGTGGTCAGGATTCATCCCCAGCACACGGCCTCTTCTTTTATTCAGATCACCCATGATATCTCCGGTAAACTTATCCGGCACCTTAACCTTTAAGGAAGCAATGGGCTCCAAGAGCACCGGCTTCGCATCTGGCTCAGAGAATGCCTTCTTCACTGCCAGAATGGTCGCCATCTTGAAGGCCATTTCGGAAGAGTCCACCGCATGATAAGAACCAAATACCAGAGTCGCCTTCATACCAACCACTGGATATCCTGCAAGGGGTCCCTTGAGGACGGATTCCTGAATCCCCTTCTCTACTGCAGGGAAATAATTCTTGGGAACCACTCCGCCCACAATCTTCTCCTCAAACACATAAGGTTTTTCCAGATCACCGGAAGGCTCAAACTCAATCACAACATCACCATACTGCCCATGCCCGCCGGACTGCTTCTTGTGCTTGCCTTGTACTTTTACCTTGCCCCGGATGGTCTCCCGGAAAGCAACTTTCGGTCTGGAAAGCTCTGCCTCCACTTTGTAACGATTCAGGAGTTTGCTGATAACTACCTCCAGCTGCTGATCGCCGATGCCATAAAGGAGTGTCTGACGGTTTTCCTTATCATTGACACTCTTTAAAGTCAGATCTTCTTCCATCAGCTTTTGAAGGGCGCCTGCGATCTTATCCTCGTCGCCTTTATTCTTTGCCTTGTAGCACATATAAGTATAAGGTTTGGAAATTTCCGGTCTGTCATAAACCACAGGGACAGCCTTGGTTGCCAGTGTATCTCCGGTCCCAGTCACAGAAAGCTTCGGGATAGCTCCGATATCACCGCTTCTAAGAGCCGACACCTCAATAGCTTCCTTACCCCGCATGACATAAATCTTGTTTAATTTCTCCTCTGCCTCTTTGTTTACATTGTAAAGAGCGCTGTCTGAGCGGAGCACACCGGAACAGACCTTTACATAAGAATATTTTCCGATAAAAGGATCCACCAGAGTCTTCCAGACTTTTAAGGTCAGAGGATTGGCATCCTGATAATTGCCCTCGAACACATCTCCGGTCGCCGTATTGGTTCCGGTAATCTCAAGCTTCTCCGGGGAAGCGAAATATTTTTCTACAGCCTGTAAAAGCATAGTTGTTCCCTGGCCGTTGACACCCGCTCCAATAAGGACGGGGACGATCGCTCCATCCATAACGTGCTGCCGCAGCGCAATGGAAATCTCGTCGTAAGTAAATTCTTCACCTGCAAAGTACCGGTCCATATATTCTTCACTGGTCTCCGCTACGGCTTCCATAAGCGCCTCTCTGCAGGTTTCCAGATTCTTCATAGAATAATCAGGAATCTCACATTCCTCATAATCACTTAAACTCAAGAAACGTCTGCCTCTCATCTTTACCACGTTTACAAAACCCACAAACCGCTCATTCTCGCGGATCGGCAGATGGAAGGGTGCAATTTTCTTCCCGTAAAGTCCCTCCAAATCCTCAATGATCTGACGATAGCTGGCGTTGTCATCATCCATATTCGTGACAAAAATCATTCGGGGCAGATTGTACTTCTCGCAGAATTCCCACGCCTTCTGGGTTCCCACCTCGACGCCGGACTTTCCATTTATCACGATAATCGCCGCATCTGCGACGCTTAAAGCCTCCTCCACTTCTCCCACAAAATCAAAATAGCCGGGAGTATCCAAAAAATTAATCTTAACTCCTTCCCACAAAATGGGAACTACTGTTGTGGAAACAGAAAACAGACGTTTTGTCTCTTCTTTATCGAAATCGCTGATGGTATTTCCATCTGTAATTTTTCCCTGACGTGTGGTCACTCCTGTTACGTGGGCCATCGCTTCTACCAGAGTAGTCTTGCCTGCGCCTCCATGTCCCAATAATACAACGTTACGAATTCTTTCCGATTCAAAAACGTTCATAA
>JAAWBT010000038.1 GCA_022792835.1 Lachnospiraceae bacterium
ATTCGAACCCCCGACCCACGGCTTAGAAGGCCGTTGCTCTATCCAGCTGAGCTACAGACACAGGAAAAGCGGGTGATGGGAATCGAACCCACGTATCTAGCTTGGAAGGCTAGTGTTCTACCATTGAACTACACCCGCACATTTCATCGATTTCCTTGACGCAAGCAATATTATATCCTACCCTTTCGTTCTTGTCAACTATTATTTCAAAAAATCGTGAAAATTCTTTTTCCAACTTTCCTTTTTTCCTTTTTTGTTATATAGTTTATTTATATTGACAATTTACCCAAAAATACATGCCGCATATTCCTTTGTCAAGAGACAGTATGCTGTGAGAAAGGGTTGACAAATGTCTGTGAAAAAGTCAAACTATGACCTTATGCGTGACCAGATGGAAAAAACTTTTCTAAACTATGACCAGAAAAAAATGATCACACAGTATGCGCTGGCACACGATTCTGTATATCTGTATGTGAACTTTATCAAAAGAGACTATCGGATAAACCGCAACAGTGGAAGAGTCGAGTGGTCTCCAGACGGTTTCCTCACAAAAGTGCATGCCGGCTATAATGAGTCTATGACCATTTTTGATATTCTTTGTTATGCAAAAGAAGGCTGTCGGCCAGCCGGCCGTTTTGTCCCGGTAAACCAGCTGAAAGGCATTGTACAAGTTACTGATCTCGGAACATCGCTTTTTCAAGATGTAGCCAAAAGGTTCGAACATCGAACCATGCAACTCTCCAAGGCCTGCCAGCTTCTCGGCGGGCAGAGAGAATCTGTTGGTGATGTCTCCTACCGGCTTCCGATTTTTGATTTTTTGCCTGTCATTGTGCAGTTTTGGGACTCTGACGAGGAGTTTGGTCCAACACTCAAGCTCATGTGGGATGAAAATATTTTATCTTATATGCATTATGAAACAACTTATTTTGCCGCCGCGCACCTGTGGGAGCGCCTGACGGAGCTTATGGAATCCTCTGGTAAGGACAACCTTTATGGATACTAACAAAACCCCATCCTTTAATTTCACCCAAAATGAAGAAGTCTTCTGTGCAGTAAAAAAACGGCTGTACCGGCGGCTTAGCGCCCTGGCCCGCCCTCTGTCGGAATTGACGGATGTACTCTGTTCTTCTGCCTCCTTCCCTTTCCAAAACTCCCGCTGTCTCTGTGCCACAGACGGTCGTCTGGTTTTCTGGAATCAGCCGGTTTTGAAGATCTTTCCGCCGGAAAATGCCGAAAATACTTTGGAAACCCTTTTGCTCCATCAGGTCATCCACTGCCTGTTCGGCCATCCCTTTTCCATGCCCCTTTCCTGTCCGCCCGGCCTCTGGAGTACGGCCTGCGATGTCGCCGCCTGGCAGATCTTAAAGTGCTGGGCGCCAGAACTTCTGCCAGAGAACCTCGAAAGGCTTTTAAAGACTCTGTCCAAAAAGCTTCCGGGGTTCCCGCTTTATCAGGCCCACAGGCTGGCCTGGCAGCTGGCGGACAAGGTGCTCCAGGACTGGATCCAGAGTACGCTGCTTTTGGACCCTGCTTTTTCTGACAGCCATGCAGCCTGGCCCGTCTTCCGGCCGGGAAGAGTATCTCCTGCCAAGAAGGCGGACGGCCCCCAAGATCAGGGGGGCGGAAACGGAGACTTCAGTTCAAAAGAAAAGAACATGACGCAGGGTCAGAGGTCAATGCAGGTGAAAGCCCTCTGGAACCGCCTTGGAAAGCAGCTCACAGGCCCGGGTGCCCCTCTCGCTCTGGACCAGGTCAAAAACAGCAAGCGTCCTTTTGGTGCATTTGGCCAGAGAGGGGCAGGAGCCCGCATGCCGCTCACTCTCACAGATTCCCGCCGCCATGATTACCGGAATCTCCTAAAAAGTTTTGCCAGATGGGGAGAGGAAATGAAGCTGAATGAAAATGAATTCCAATATGCCTCTTACCTCTACGGTCTGGAACATTACGGCGGCATACCGCTCCTTGAACCTCTGGAATATGAAGAAACCGCAAAAATCCGAGAGCTTGCCATTGTCATTGACACCTCTGCCTCCTGCTCCCATTCCCTGACCAGGACCTTTCTGGAGGAGACCAGGAATCTTTTGTTGGAGGAGGATCTGTTTTTTCATCCTTTCAATCTCCACATTCTCCAGTGCGACAAAGAGGTGGAGCGGGATGATAAGCTGACCTCCCCGGAGGATTGGAAGGATTACATTGACACCCTGGAGATCTGCGGCATGGGCGGCACGGATTTTCGCCCGGCCTTCTCCCATATACAACATCTGCTAAAATGCCGAGAATTTGTGGATCTGCCCGCCATCCTGTTTTTTACAGACGGAGTCGGCCTCTATCCCCAGGAATCCCCTGGCGTGCGGACGATCTTTATTTTTCTGAAGGGTCATTACGAAGCCATTGACGTGCCTGACTGGGCCGAAATTTTAATCTTGGAAACCGGAGAAATGAAAGGATACGAGACATGAATATCCAGGAAGCTTATGAAGAAATCTGTCATTCCATCACTGCCTATATGGCCAAAAATGAAGCCGGACTTTACCGGCTTCCCATGGAACACCGCCGGCCTCTCCTCCTGATGGGCGCCCCCGGCATAGGGAAAACTGCCGTTGTAAAACAGGCCGCCTCAAAATGCCAGGTGGCGTTTCTCTCCTACGCCATGACCCACCACACCAGACAGAGCGCCATCGGCCTGCCTGTGATCCGGGAACGATCTTTCCAGGGTACCCCCTATTCCATCACGGAATACACCATGAGTGAGATCGTCGGTGATATCCTCCATGCCATGGAAAAAACCGGTCTGGACGAAGGCGTCCTGTTTCTGGACGAGATCAACTGCGTGTCAGAGACCTTACTTCCCTCCATGCTCAGGCTGCTCCAGTTCAAGTCCTTTGGAAGCCACCGCCTCCCAGACGGCTGGATCATTGTGGCTGCCGGAAATCCTCCGGGCCGCTACAACCGTTCTGCCAGAGAGCTTGACATTGTGACCCTGGACCGAGTCCGTCTTCTTTCCCTGGAACCGGATCTTGCTGCCTGGCGGTCCTATGCCCTGAGACAGACTGTCCATGGCGCCATTCTCTCCTATCTCTCCCTCAAGCCGGAGCATTTTTACATCTGCCGCCGCAGGGAAGGCGGAAACGAATTTGTGACGCCGAGAAGCTGGGAGGATCTGTCCACTGCTTTGGAAACCTACGAAGCCCTTTCCCTTCCTGTGGATGGACACCTCTTCCCTCAATTCCTCCAGTGCAGCGAGGTCAGTGAAGGATTTTCCTCCTACTACCGCCTGTATAGAAAGCTGTCTGAGACTCCCGGTCTGGACGGTCTAATCACCTCCGGACAGATTCCCGCCGCTTTCCCTTCCCTAAAGGACGCTCCTGCAGACGAAAAGCTCTGTCTGGCTGAATATCTGGTGCAGAATATCCACAGGCAGCTTCAGACCTGGGACGATGAGCGGCTGTTGTCAGAAAGCCTTGACTATTTTATGGACGGACTTGACGCCTGCCGGCCAGATCTTCCCGGGCTGGAAACCGCCTGCGCAGACCTCCTCGCCAGAAGGGCTCTGGCCCTGCAGAAAAAGAAAGAATTCGGCCTCCTTTCCCCGCGGGAAGAGCTCAGAGAACAGCTTTTGGCCGATCAAGTAAAAGCTCTGGCCTCTGAAGCCAGACTGTCAGGGCTGCATGCAGATACCTGCGCGGTTTCTGTCATGCGGTCCCTCTCCCGGAATATCCACTCCCGCGTCCAACGAGAAGCGCTCCGGCTGGAAGCCGTTTTTCACGGAATCGGCCTGTTCATTCCGGAGGTATTCGGCCATGACCTCACCACCTGTCTGTTTTTCACAGAGCTTTTGGAGCATCCTGAGACCAAGGCATTCCTCATGGAGCGTATGCAGGAAACCTATCATCGTTTCACAGAGTTTATCTGATTCTCGCTGCAGTTTACCGGGATATAGCCGCAAAACTTATTTATACTTTCTGTATCTCATAAGTACAGAAGGCCACAAAAAGCTGCTCGTCAAAACGGATATCCTTTTCATCCCCCATCAGCTCCCGCACCTTGCTCATCCGATATCGTATGGTATTTTTGTGGAGATGCAGTTCTTTTGCCACTGCCTCCACATCCCCGTTTTGTTTCACGTACAATTCCGCTGTGCGAAACAGCTCTCCGTCATACTGCCTGTCAAACTCCCTGATTGGATCCAGAATGCTGCGGCAGTATTGTTCCAGCCAGGGGCTTCTACAGTATGGAAGCAGAATCTGATAAATCCCCATCTGTTGGAAACACACCGGATTCTCCCCGAACACTTTGGCATACTGACTGGCGTAGAGCGCTTCCTGTATGGACAGATGAAACTCATCCATGGTATCGTGAATTTTTCCGACTCCGATATAATAATCCTCCTGGCGGAGAGAGAGGAGCCGCATGGCAAAAGCCGTCAGGCTTCCCTTCACCCCCCGCTCTTCCATATCCAGAATCACCAGATATCCGTTCTGAAAACGGAATACCACATCCCGTTTTCCCAGCCGGTCCCTGAGCCCATTGAAAGCCCTCACGTAGTAAATGGTCTCCGAGTAGGATTTGGCCTTACAGTACACAGAATAGTAACTGCGATATCCTCCCCCCGGCAGGATCTCCTGGGACAGATTCCGGATATTGGCAAGGCTCATCTGTCCGTTCACCATCAGCCCGATCTTCTGCTCCAGAAGTTCTGTGTCGTCCCGCTCCTCCATTTTTGCCCGAATCAAAATAGCAATATCCTGAAAATAAGCGTCGTCCCTGCCGAATGTATAAATCGGGAGGGCATGTTCATCTGCATAAGCCAATGCTTCCTGTGGCAGTGTCTCATAATAAATCGTCTTAATGGCCAGAGCCGCCACCCCATCCCGGCAAAGTCCCTTGACCGCTGACAAAATCCTCTCCGGATGATCCTTCGCAAAAAGCAGGCTGGAAATCACAAAAGCATTTTTCCCAAAAGCCCATAGTTTCTCCAAATATGGATCCTCATTGGCATACTCATAGTCCAGGATTCCAATATTCAGGATCTCGTTTCCTTCTCCCTCCCTCCCCGCAATCAAAGTGAAATTCTGAAACTCCTTCAGCTGCATAATTTCCTTTACGGTAATCTGCATAACCCCTCATCTCCTTTTCGCTCCGGTCAGAGCTGCATTTGTTATACGCTTGGTAACTCCTACCAGTTTATCAGAAAAGCCCCGCATTCACTACGGGGCTTTTGATCACTCGTTTTTCAGTTCCTTCACAAATTCTCCGATCCGCCGGATTCCCTCCCTAATATTTTCCGTGGAAGTGGCATAGGAGATGCGGACAAATCCCTCTCCAGAAGCCCCGAAACCGGTTCCGGGCACCAGCCCCACATGCTTTTCTTCAAGAAGTCTTGTGGCGAATTCCTCCGAAGACAGCCCGGTTCCCTGAATATTCACAAATGCATAGAAGGCTCCTCTGGGCTTCACACAGGACAGTCCGTCAATGGCATTGATCCCTTCGTAAATAATATCCCTACGATTCTGGAACTCAGTCACCATGGCGTCTATATGCTCCCTGGTCCCCTCCAGCGCTTCGATTCCGGCCCACTGGACAAAAGTGTTGACACAGGAGATGGAATTCTCGTTGAGGCGTCCCATGGCTTCCATGATATCTGCGGGACCAGCCGCAAAAGCCAGCCGCCAGCCGGTCATGGCATAGGTCTTGGAGAAGGATTGAGAAATGATTACCCGTTCCTTCATGCCTTCCACCATGGCAGGGCTGCAGAATTTCAGTCCGTCAAAAATAATGTTGTAATACACCTCGTCTGAGATCACGATCAGGTCATGTTTTTTGCAGAAATCGCAGAATCCACAGAGCTCCTCCTGCGACATGACCGCCCCGGTGGGGTTGTTTGGCGTGTTTAAAAGGATCGCCTTGGTTTTGGGCGTGAGATAGGTCTCAAGCTCCTCCAGATCATAGAAGAAATTGTTCTTCTCATGAACCGGAACCATCACCGGCTTTCCGTGAGCCATCTTAGAGTGATTGGGATGGTTGGCCCAACAAGGATCGTTGACGATCATTTCATCGTCGTCATCCAGGATCGCCATAGCCGCCAGACGCAGCGTCTCCATGCCGCTGGGTGTAATGACAATCTCTTTTTCCGGATCATAATGAACCCCGTGAGTCCGGAAAAGATCTCTAGACACAGCTTCCCGAAGTTCCAGAAGCCCCGCATTGGGCGCATACTTTACTTTGCCTTCAGTCAGCGCCTTCTTTGCAGCCTCCACAATGTTTGGCGGCGTCAAAAAATCCGGTTCCCCGATAGTAAATGAAATCATATCGCCGCAGCTCTCGGCAATCTTATTCTGTTTTTCCAAAAAAACGCGGATGGAAGAACGCTCCACGCATGTTCCAGTCTTTGATACTCGACTCATAGCCGAATCCCCCTACTTGTATTTGTCCATATTTTTATGCGCCCAGATATGCTTTCTTTACCTGGTCATTTGCTTTGATCTCAGCCGCCGGGCCCTCCAGAGAAATCTTTCCCGTCTCCAGTACATAAGCCCGGTCTGCCACAGAAAGGGCCATGTTGGCGTTCTGTTCCACCAAAAGGATGGTCATTCCTTCTTTCTGAAGCTCCTGAATAATATCAAAAATTCCTCTTACGATGATCGGCGCCAGCCCCATGGACGGCTCATCCAAAAGCAGAAGCTTGCCTCCTGTCATGATCGCCCTCCCCACGGCTAACATCTGCTGCTCGCCTCCAGAAAGAGTTCCGCCAAGCTGGTTTTCTCTCTCTTTGAGCCTGGGAAACAGGGTAAAAGCACGTTCCATATTCTTTTTGATGGCCGCCTGATCCTTATCCGTCCAGGCTCCCATCAAAAGGTTCTCCTTTACACTCATACTGTAAAAGATCCGCCGGCCCTCCGGTACATGGCTCAGGCCTTTGGCCACAATCTGGTGAGGAGTCATTTTCGTCAGCTCCTCCCCCATGAACTTGATGGAAGTTCCGGCCCCCACCTTATTCAGTCCCGAGAGTGCCCGCAGCGTACTGGTCTTTCCGGCGCCGTTGGCGCCGATGAGAGTGACGATCTCTCCCTCATTGACGGAAAAGCTGATGCCGTCCACGCCTTTGATGGAGCCGTAATTCACTACCAGGTTTTTAACCTCTAACATACTTCGTCCTCCTCCTTTCCCAGATATGCTTCGATTACCTTCGGGTCATTCTGTACCTCGGAAGGAAGTCCCTCTGCGATGGTCACGCCAAAATCAATCACCTTGAGCCGGTCAGCAATCGCCATGACCATGTTCATGTGATGTTCAATGAGAATGATCGTGATATCAAACTTCTGTCTGATCTCCCGGATCAGTCCCACCAGATCATCCACCTCGCTGGGATTCATACCTGCCGCCGGCTCATCGAGACAGAGAATCTTCGGTCCGGTCGCAAGAGCCCTTGCGATCTCCAGCCGCCTCTGTTCCCCGTAGGGCAGGTTCTTTGCCAGAAATTCTGCCTTGTCCTCCAGATGGAACACTTTAAGAAGCTCCATGGCCTGTTTTTTAAAGTCTGCTTCCTGCCTCCGGAATTTTTTCGTCCTAAGGAGCGCCTGGGCCAGATTGTACTTCACCTGGAGCTCCATGGCGATAATGATGTTTTCCAGCACACTTGCGCTGCCAAACAGCCGGATATTCTGGAAGGTCCTTGCAATGCCGTGCTCCGTGAACACATTGGAGCGCAGCCCGTTCATGACCTTTCCATCCAGCTTCACTGTGCCGTGGGTCGGCTGGTAGATTCCGGTCAGCATATTGAAGATCGTAGTCTTTCCGGCGCCGTTGGGCCCGATAATAGCTAAAAGCTCCCGCTCCTTAAGCTCCAGGTTAAAATCCTGGACTGCCTTTAAGCCTCCGAATTCAATGGACAGGTTTTCTGCTGTTAATAACGACATATCCTTACCTCCCTTCCCCGTCAACAGGCTCCGCTTTTTTCCGTATTTTTCCTATGACAGACAAAAGTCCGCCATTGTCCGCCTTCTGATGGATGCTCTCCTTCTCGCCAAACCGCATAAAGCCGAACTCATGCTTTCCGAAAATACCCTTGGGCCGGTTTAACATGATCACGATCAGCACCAGCGCATAGATCACGAGACGCCATTCACCCATAAACCGTAAAAATTCCGGAAGTATTGTGAAGATCAGGGCTCCCAACAGGGCGCTGGAATAGCTGCCCACGCCGCCGGCATAGAGATAGAGCAGCATATCGGTGGATTTCACCTGGCTGAACATTTCCGGGTTGATGAACATCATCAGATGAGCGTACAGCCCGCCTCCAAGACCCGCAATGGCTGCGGAAAACACAAAGGATTTGATCTTCGCCTTGGTCGTGTTGATCCCCATGGTCTCAGCCGCCAGCTCATTCTCACGGATGGCGATACAGCCGCGCCCATAGCGGGAATAAGTAAAGTTCCGCAAAAGGAACATGATCAGGATCACTGCTACGAAGATAATCGGAAAGCTGCTCAGTTTGGGGATCCCGTTTAACCCCTTGGCCTTTCCGGAAAAAGGGAACACCCGCCACAGTACCCGGATGATCTCGCTGAAGCCCAGGGTAATAATTGCCAGGTAATCTCCCTTCAGACGCAGGGAGGGAATACCGATCAGAAAACCGATAAAGGCCGCCACCACCATTCCGCACAGAAGAGATACAAAAAACAGCAGATAGCTCATGGCCGGGTTTTCCATCGCAGGGGCAAATACAAGCTTCGTCAGCATGGCGGAAGTATAAGCCCCCAGGGACATAAAGCCTGCCTGCCCCAAGGAAAACTGCCCGGTCTTTCCGTTTACCAGATTTAGGCTCATGGCCACAATGCCGTTGATACAGGCAAGCTGGAGAATCTGATACCAGTAAGGATTGATAACCCCGATTTTATTTAAAAGTAAAATCGCCGCAAACAGTACGGGAATCATAATATAGCTGACATAGGATCTTTCTTTTCCCATTCTCCTCACCTACACTTTCTCTGTGACCAGCTTGCCAAAAAGTCCGGCCGGCCTGAACAGAAGGATTACGATCAGAACGGCATAGGCGGCGCCAAAGCCGATATCTGCATTTAAGTTGGTGGCAAAGATTTCAATGATGCCCATGAGGATGCCGCCGAACATGGCCCCCTTGATGCTTCCGATACCGCCCACCACAGCGGCAATAAACGCTTTGTTTCCAAGGAAGGAACCGATGCTGACCTCCAGGGTCGGATACATGATCCCATAGAAAACACCGCCTGCTCCCGCCAGGGCCGCCCCGATAAAGAAAGTGCTGGCAATGATCACATTGATATTGATACCCATGAGGGCCGCTGCGTCCCGGTCCATGGAAACGGCCCGCATTCCCCGTCCCACCTTGGACTTATTGACAATGAAATTTAAGCCTAACATCAGAGCGATCGCCAATACGATCAGAAGTAACTGGGTAGATGTAAAAGTAACCCCAAACAGTTTGATGCTTTTGCTCTCCAAAAGCGTGGGAAACGCTTTGGGAATGGGCCCGATAAAAGGCAGCGCCCTACACAGATTCTGGATAAAGATCGAAACGCCCATAGCCGTGATCAGAGCAGACAGCTTCGGCTGGTTCCGCATGGGCTTATAGGCAATCCGGTCAGTGATCACACCGATGAGTCCCGCCGTCGCCATAGCCAGAATCAGACAGACCACAAAATTCTCTCCGGCGAACAGGGCCGTAAAAAAGGCCGCATAGGCTCCAAGCATCAGAAAATCGCCGTGAGCGAAGTTGATCAGATTTACAATTCCATATACCATGGTGTAGCCCAGAGCCACCAGTGCATAAATGGTTCCAAGCTGCAGTCCGTATATCAGAAGCTGGAAAAACTGTGACATACTTTCACCTCTTTCTATAAAAAGGAGCGGGGCATTCTGCCTCGCTCCCCTCGTTGTTTACAGTTTACGGATTAATGGTAGAAACGTAGGTCGGCACGCCGTCTTTATAGATCATTACGTTTGCTGATTTCTCCGGATCTCTGTTTTCATCGTATACCAGATGTCCGCTGGGAAGGTCGATATCTGTCGCCTGGATCGCATCCCTTAAGGCCGCGCTGTCGTCCACGGTTCCGGCTCTCTTAAAGGAATCCACAAGGATCTGCACACAGTCATAGGACATGGTAGACTGGGTATTGGGCTCCTTGTTGTATTTCGCACGGAAAGCTTCTGTAAACGCCTGAGATACAGGGTCGGTGCTGTCTGCCGCAAACAGAGAGATGAAATAGCAGCCTTCTACATTCTCATTTCCCGCCAGCTCCGGTACGTTGGGGTTATCCCAGGACATTTCGCCCATGATTTCTGCCTGGATGTCCATCTCACGGATCTGCTGAATCTGCAGAGGAAGTTCGCCGGCCTGGTTGGGCAGGAAAATAACTTCTGCGCCGGAGTTCTGGATATTGGTGAGCTGAGCCTTGAAATCCTTCACATCTGCTCCCGCATAAGCCTCAAAAGCCACAACCTCTCCGCCAAGAGCCTCAAATTCTTTCTGGAAATTGGTGGCCAGTCCGGAAGAATAGTCATCTGCATTGCTGTAAAGCACAGCCACTTTTTTGGCGCTGAGAGTCTCGGAAGCCATCTTCGCACACACCACTGCCTGGAAGCTGTCGATCCAGCATGCACGGAACACATACTCGCCGCCAACCAGAGTACAGTCCGGATTGGAAGAAGTCGTTCCGATGGCAGGAACCTTCGCCGCTGTCGCCAGAGGGCCTGCGGAGATCAAAGGACCGCTGGAGTCAGGGCCGATGATCGCCTTGACCTGATCCTGTCCGATCAGTTTGTTGTAGGCATTGTTGGTGATCTCAGGCTTGGCCTCATTGTCTTCTTCGACAATTTCAATCTTGTACATCTTGCCGCCAACCTCAAAACCGCCTGCATTGTTGATCTCTTCCACTGCCAGTTCCACACCATATCTGGAATACTCGCCGGCTACGGCATTGGGACCGGTAAAAGGCTGGCACAGACCGATCTTAATGGTCTCAGCATCCCCGCCGGAAGCATTGTCCGCGCCAGAAGCGCTGTCTTCCTCCTTGGTCTCACCGGAAACCGCTTTGGTCTCCCCCTTCTCCTCTTTCTTGTCATCGCCTCCACCGCATGCGGCCAGGGAAAGCGTCATGGCAAGAGCCAGAATCAAAGATACTGCTTTCTTCATATTTCTTATCCTCCTTTTTATTCCAAGTGCGCACTGCGCACACCTGTTCCTTGTTTACTGAAGGCCCACAGCCGCCAGTTCCTTCTTCATGGCTGTAAGCTCGTCCTGTGTCAGATTGTGAAGAGGGCCCCGCACAAAGCCGGCATCGATGCCCCGAAGCTTTAACGCCTCCTTAAAATGCCCCATACTGGCGCCGCCTTTTAAGATATCCACCACTTCATTGGCCAATCGCTGCTTTTTCCTGGCTTCCTCCCACTCTCCTTTCAGGCAAGCCTGATATACATCCACAAAAAGCTCCGGGTAAACGCTGGAAACGCCAGACACCACACCGTCACACCCCATGGCCATCAGCACATTGATCAGCTTGTCACAGCCGTGGAGTACAGAAAAGTCTCCGTCATTCACCTTCTGGTATTCCAGGGTGCGGCACATGTCTGCAAAACTGTATTTGATTCCAACGATATTGGGAAATTCTCTGGCCAACCGGTCAGCCACAGCCACCGGCAGGTCATTGGCAGAACATTGGGGAATATTATAGAGGTACACCGGGAAATCTTCCGGCACACTCTTTGCAATGGCCGCATAATAGTCATAGATCGAGACTTCCGTCGCTCCGTAAAAAGCAGGAGAAACAGCTCCGATCCCATCTGCGCCGATCTCATGGGCATGTCTCGCCAGCTCACAGGCATCTTTCGTCTTCATGGCCCCCACATGGATGAATACCGGAATCCGGCCGGCGCACTGGTCCACCACCGTCTTTGCCACAAGCTTGCGCTCTTCCACATTCATCAACATCATTTCTCCTGTGGTTCCCAGAGGATACAGACAATTGATCCCCTTCTCGACCAGAAAATCCACATGCTGTCTGATGGCTTCTGTCTTCACCGATTCATCTTCATTAAAAGGCGTCACCATCGCAGTAACCACACCGTAAAGCTTTTTCATGATCTTTCCTCCTGGTTGCAGTTCATTGTTTTCGTTTTCATACAATTGTGAGAGAAACATCTGAAAACTCTCTAACTTTTTCGTTATTCCTCCCCATACTTGTAGTCATATTGCACAACTTTTACAGGACTTATGATAGCATAAGGAAACATCCCATTTCATCGTTTTTATTCCAAAAATCACCCTCCAATTTTTGTATTTTGTACAAAGAAAAGGCTCTTTTAATGCTTTTTATAGTATTTTTCCCTCCACCGTTTTCCCTCCTGTTGGAGTTCCGCGGCATAGGCCGCCAGTTCATCGTATTGTTTTTTGATCTCTTGAAGCTTACTTTCATGCTTTTTCACAAGGATTTCTGCCTGTGCCTTGTACTGCCTGTTCTCTGTCTCAAGCTTAAGGATCGCATCTCTTGCTTTCTGTCCGGTGCCAAGCCGCAGAAGCTCCCCTTTCTCCGGCGGCTGCTTCCCATCCCAGGTACAAACCTTTCCGTCCGCTAAAATCACCAGTTTCTCTCCTGCCGCATACACCGGTTCTGCCGTCTCCGAAAGTCCTTCCCACAGAGTTTTCACTTCCCTGCCAGCCAGGGGCCGCATAGCCTTCAGTTCCCAGGATTTCCCCAGACGGCTTTTGGCCCGAAAAAATAGATATAGTTCTTCCTTCCATTCCAGAAGGCTCAGAGCTGAGTAGTGCCGTTCGTCTGAAGGGTCCGACAGGATAGCCGTCGGCTGTCCTTCCCCTGCGGCCCCAAAAAGGATTCTGTGTTCCAGACTGTGACAGGCATAGTAAACAGAACCCCGAAACACTGTGGATGTCAGGTCTTTCAGAACATCCCTTGCCAGGACCACCGCCCCCATACCTCTCCGAAAAGGAAACCCAAGCGCCATAACCTGATTCCGCTCCTCCCACACTGCAAGCTTTGTCCCGTCCGGAAGGCTGTGAATATATTCCATGAAGCTGGTCCTCTTTTTCTTTTCCGCTTTCTTCAATATATGGAAGGAATCACCGCCATATGCCCGCCGGCATATAATATTGGTGAACGATGCATATTGAAGGGATATAAGCTTATGCCTAAATACAAGCCTAAGGGCTGCAAATGCGGCCGCTCCAACGCCGTAAATGTCATTGCCGCAAACGGAAGCTGTGACGGCGCACCTCCCATCCCGGAGCCCTGCTTCGATGTTTGTACCACGCCTATCTGTGGAACGCCCCAATATCTGACGCTTTTGGCGCCTGTGGTATACGATGAGATCGGCATCAATCTGTGCCGCCAGATCACCCTGGCCGCCGATTTTGCCACCACTTACCCCAATGTTGAAAGCGCCACGGCGGAGGCGGTCTCTGTAACCTTCTCCACCGCCCCCGGAGAAGCGCCGGCCATAACCCCCATCAGTGGGCGGCCCAACTGCTACTCTGTGACTCTTCGGAATCTCACGGTCAATTTCGCCGTCAAACTTTATGACTGTGCAAAGCGGCTGATCACCGTTCTTCCGGTCTCTGCCGCCTACCTTCCTGCATCCGGGACACCGGATTACACTTATTTTGATGAGGATACCAATCCCTCCTCCGTGGAGCTGGAGCTTTACTCTCCTTACGGCGTCTCCTATTCAGCCGCCGATGCGGCCACCCCTGTCATCAACTACGTGGGCTTTGCAGCGGGCGCCTCCTCTCCGGCCCAGGGACTCAACATGATCATCATTCCAAAGGTCCTGAGCTTTGACCCGGCCACAGGCGAGGTCTCCATGGGACTCTCCCTTTATCTGAAGAGTATCTATTACTCCCAGTACCTGATCCCCCACAATGGCCGTGCGGTGGTACCCAAAGGGAGCCTCATTCCTCAGGAAGACAGTGTCTGCATGGAATTTGTATCCGGCAGCCTCTTAGACCGGGAAATCAAGCCTTTGGAACTGGGTGCGCCTCACCATGAGGAAAATCTGAAAAATGAGTGTGAGAATTCCGGTTCCTGCTGCTGCCCGGGTTCGAAGCCCAATGCGGGAGGCGGCACAGCTGTCACTCCCACAGACCCCACAAATCCCCCAGAACATGATGTAGAAATCGAAATCGAGGAGCAGTCTCTTCCTGCTTCCTCCGATTCCCCAGACAGCCTTTTGAATACTCTGGCAAGGCTTGGAAGCCTGTAAAATGCCCGGCGTCAAAACCCCGCATAGGAAAACACAAAAAAGGGCGGTCATATTTGACCGCCCTCAGGCTGTATCCTTTCCTCTGCCAGATGAATTGGGAGTTTTCACCCGTCAGAGCTTGTGTCCTGCATTATGCTTTCTGATCCTCCTCGAGCACTGCCTCAAGCGCCTGAATCATCTCATCCACATGCTCTTCTTTGATGACCAGCGGCGGGACAAACCGGAGGACATTGTGCTCCGCTGTGATCAGGATCACACCTCTTTTGACGACAGCCGCCGCGATTTCACCTGGAGCCTTCGTAAATTCCAATCCCTGAATCAGCCCCACTCCTCTGTGGTCTCTTACCACCGGGTATTTGTTCTTAAGAGCCTCCAGCTTTTCCCAGAGGTATGCGCCAACCCGGTTTACGTTGTCGACGATATGCTCTTCCTCAAAAATCTCAAGCACCGCGTTTGCCCCGGCGCAGACTAAAGGGTTGCCGCCATAAGTGGTTCCGTGATCTCCGGGCACCAGGACTGCCGCTTTCTCTGTGGTCAGGAACGCTCCGATGGGAAGCCCGTTTCCAAGAGCCTTTGCCACTGCCATGACATCCGGCCTGACCCCGGTTTTCTGGCAGGCGAACATGCTCCCGCTCCTTCCCATACCGCACTGGATTTCGTCGAAAATCAGAAGGATGTCCTTCTCATCACAGAGCCTTCTGAGCCCCTCCAGGAATTGTGCGTCTGCCGGATAGATACCTCCCTCCCCCTGAATGGGCTCCAGCAGGATGGCGCAGGTTTTTTCGTTCACCAGAGACTTTACGCTCTCCAGATTATTGTATTGTGCAAAACGGATTCCAGAAAGGAGAGGTTTAAAATCCTCCTGGTAATGGGGATTGCCTGTCACCGACAGGGAGCCCATGCTTCTGCCGTGGAAAGAGTGATCCATGGCAATAATCTCATGGTCTTTGGTCCCATCCTTCTTTGCCGCATATTTTCTGGCCGTCTTGATGGCTCCCTCAATGGCCTCGGTACCGCTGTTGGTAAAAAATACCCGGTCCATTCCAGATGCCTTTTGGAGTTTTTCCGCCGCCTCAATGGCCGGCACATTGTAGTAGAGATTTGAAGTGTGGGTCAGCTTTCCCACCTGGTTTTTGAGAGCTGTCTCAAACTTAGGATTCCCGTATCCAAGGCCCATAACAGCGATACCTGCCGCAAAATCCAGGTATTTCTTTCCGTCCACGTCATAAAGGTACACGCCCTCTCCCCGTTCAAACACAATGGGCGTCCGGTTATAGGTATGGAGAAGCACCTGCTCTCCCCGCTTCATATATCCCTCAGCCTTCATAATAATACCGTTCCTCCTTGCTGTTTAAGATTGCCGTTCCAATTCCTTTGTTGGTAAAGATTTCCAAAAGCAGGCAGTGGGGAATCCTTCCGTCCAGAATATGCACCCTGGACACCCCCTCCTTCAGTGCATCCACACAGCTCCTCAGCTTGGGGATCATGCCGCCGCCGGCCATTCCCTGGGAAATGAACTGCTCTGCTTCGTCCAGGGTAAGCTCTGAGATCAGGCTGGATTTATCGTCAAAATCCCGATAAACCCCTTCTACATCCGTGAGAAATGCCAGTTTTTCTGCGTTGACCTCTTTGGCAATGGCACAGGCTGCATCGTCGGCGTTGATGTTGTAGGTGTCAAACTTGTCGTCATAGCCGATGGGACAGACAATGGGAAGAAAATCCTTTTCCAAAAGGTCATAGAGAATCTTCGGACTCACATGCTTAATGGCGCCCACAAAACCGATGTCCTCCCCGTCCGGCGTCCGTTTCTCTACGTTGAGAAGCCCGCCGTCTTTGCCGCTGATTCCCACAGCCTTGACACCCAACTCCTGCACCATCTGGACAAGACCCTTATTGACCCGGTTTAATACCATCTCAGCGATCTCCATGGTAGGGGCATCTGTCACCCGCAGCCCGTTGATAAAGTGAGGCTCCATGCCCACCTTTCCGACCCAGGTGCTGATTTCCTTTCCGCCTCCGTGGACGATAATGGGTTTAAAGCCTACCAATTTAAGGAGCACCACGTCTTTGATCACGTTCCGTTTCAGCTCTTCGTCCACCATGGCGCTGCCGCCGTATTTAACCACAATGATCTTCCGGTTGAATCGCCGGATATAAGGGAGGGCCTCAATGAGCACCTCCGCCTTGTGCATGATCTTTTCATCCATTTCCATAATCTGTCAATTCCTTTCCGTCACGGATCTGAGACGCTCCATCCCAATCGGATTTTTATTACCCCAGGAAGAATTTCGAAATATATCCCCAGACAAAGATAAACAGCACGATCAAAGGCAGGAGAATCGTCACGTACCAGCGGGCCCAGCCGGGAAATTTAAGTCCCTTGCCCGCATTTGCCTCCTCTGTAAAATTCTTCCAGCCCCAGCCGTATCTGGTCACGCAGAACAGCAGGTACACCAGGCTTCCAAGAGGAAGCAGGTTGTTGCTCACCAGGAAATCCTCCAGATCCAGTACATTGCTGCCGGCGCCAAGGGGGGCAAACCCGCTCCAGAGATTAAAGCCCAGCACGCAGGGCAGGGACAGGACAATGATCACAGCAATATTGATCAGGACTGCTTTCTTTCTGGAACAACCCGTCAAATCCGTAGCAAACGATATGATATTTTCAAACACAGCGATAACTGTAGAAATCGCCGCAAAAAACATAAAGATGAAGAACAAGGTTCCCCACACACGTCCTAACGCCATCTCGTTGAACACGTTGGGCAAGGTAATGAAAATCAGGCTGGGGCCTTCGCCGGGATTCACGTCATAGGCAAAGCACGCCGGGAAAATAATCAGGCCCGCAATGAGCGCCACCACAGTATCCAGCACGGTAATGCTTACCGCCTCCCCGGTAAGCCTCCGGTCCTTGCCGATATAGCTTCCGAAAATGGCAATGGCCCCAATTCCAAGGCTTAAGGTAAAGAATGCCTGGCCCATGGCCGCATAAAGCACTTCAAAGATCCCGTACTCCTTGAATTTGCCGAAATCCGGCACCAGGTAGAACTTAAGTCCCTCGCCTCCGCCCGGCAGCGTCACAGAGCGGACAGCCAGTATAATCATCATCACCAAAAGGCTGATCATCATCACCTTGGTGATCCGCTCCACGCCTTTTTGGAGGCCGATGGCGCAGACCCCAAAGCAGAACACCACAATGATCACCATGAAAGCCGCCATCAGACCAGGCCTCTGGGTCATGTTCACAAACTCTCCGGCCACCTGCTCCGTATTCAGGCCCGCAAACTGTCCGGAAGCCATTTTGTACACATAGTAAAGCATCCAGCCTGCAATGGTGGTGTAAAACATCATCAACAGGTAATTTCCCGCCATGGCGCCCCATTTGTACCAGTGCCATTTGCTTCCTTTCGGTTCCAGCACGTCAAAGGAATGAGCTGCGCTCTTCTGGCTGGCCCTCCCCACCGCTAACTCCGCCACCATGATGGGCAGCCCCAGAATCAGCAAAAAGAAGATGTAAAGCAGCACAAAGGCCGCGCCGCCGTATTTTCCGGTAATATAAGGAAAACGCCATACATTGCCCAAACCGATCGCACATCCGGCAGAAATCAGGATAAAGCCAAGCCGGGAAGAAAATCTTTCTCGTTTCATCTTGTGAAACCCCCTTTTTATATTCCCACCCAGTATATCGTATAATTGTGGGAATGGCAATAGCGGGGGTGGAATATTGGGGAGACCGGAGTATTGCGAGGCAGCTTTCCATCGCAGACACGGCGGCACGCCTATCGTCTGCTCTCGGAATGATCCTTTCTGCCCGATTATGATTCGGGTCGTTAAAAGCGGTCTGCCGGATTGGCTGTCGTCATGTTCAGACGAAAATTGACAGTCTCACAGACCAGAGACTTTTGACACCAGAATCCAATTATACGGGCAATCTCTTCCGTCTATTCACCGAAAAGCGCAGTCTCAGGAACGGTAATCTGCGTTGATCTTGACGTAATTGTAGGTCAGATCGCAGCCCCAGGCCGTAGCGGTTTCTGTGCCTGCCTTCATGTCGGCGATGGCTGTCACTTCCTCTTCGGAGAGGATCTTTGTGGCTTCCTCCTCACTGTAGCCGGTGGAGACGCCGTTTTCCACGATCTTAAGTTTTCCGGCCCTGCTCTCAAACCAGATATCTACCTGCTCCGGATCAAATGACACGCCAGAATAGCCCAGAGCGCACAGGATCCGGCCCCAGTTGGCGTCATGGCCATAGACAGCCGCTTTGGTGAGGCTGGAGGTGACTACTGATTTTGCGAGGATTCTGGCGGCTTCCTTTGTGGGCGCACCTGAAATTTTCACTTCAAAGAGGCAGGTCGCCCCCTCTCCATCCCCGGCAATCTTTTTGGAGAGTTCCTCCATGACCACATGAAGCGCCTCGCAAAATGCACGATAATCTTCCTTTTCCTCCGTGATCTCTTCATTTCCCGCCAAGCCGTTGGCCAAAAGGAGAACGCTGTCGTTGGTGGAGGTGTCCCCGTCCACAGAAATCATATTGAAGGTGTCCACCACATCGTCGCTGAGCGCTTTCTGCAAAAGGCTGTGGGATATCTTTACGTCACTTACCACAAAACAGAGCATAGTTGCCATATTAGGATGAATCATACCAGAGCCCTTGCACATTCCGGCCACGGTCACCGTCTTGCCGCCGATCACCGTCTCCACAGCAATTTCCTTTGGCTTTGTATCTGTGGTCATGATCGCTTCGGCTGCCAGTGCCCCGGCTTTTTGGTCACTTCCAAGCGCCTCTTTCAACGTCCTGACCCCCTCCGTGATCTTGTCCATAGGAAGCTTTGCCCCGATCACTCCCGTGGAAGCAACCAGCACGGCGTCCGCCGGGATGCCAAGCGCCTCGCCTGCTGTCTTTGCCGTCTCTTTACAGTGGCCCAGGCCCTCCGCTCCGGTGCAGGCATTGGCCACGCCGCTGTTGACTACCACAGCCTGTGCATAGTCACTTTCATGGACCACCTGGTAATCCCACTTGACCGGTGCAGCCTTCACCACATTGGTCGTAAAAACTCCTGCCGCCACACAGGGAACCTGGCTGTAAACCATAGCCATATCCTTCGTTCCGCCTTTTTTAATCCCCGCGCTCACTCCCGCCGCCCAAAATCCCTTCGGCGCTGTCACGCCGCCGTCAATCCATTTCATAAGTCCGATTCCTCCTAAATATACAAGTGTAGGTTTTTCTTCCGCTTTTTTGAACTTCTCAGCCAGCGTCCTTGCAGGAAGAAAATCGTTTTTTCTAAGCCGGAACCATTTGAAAGCCGCCGGTACTTAGAGAATTCCAACCATAAGCGAAGGAATTCTCTTATGTAGCGCTGCGAGCTTTCAAGAGCGGAAGCATGTTCCGGTACGAAAAGAACCGATTTTCTTCCGTCATACGCTGCAAGCCACTTTAGGGAAACAGCGGCACCCGTCCAAGCCCCATAGCCTCTGGCAGTCCGAACATCAGGTTCATATTCTGGACTGCCTGTCCCGCCGCTCCTTTGACCAGATTGTCCAGAGCACCAATGGCGATGATTCTCCCGGTCCGCTCGTCAATCTTAAAATTGATATCCACAAAATTGCTGCCTTCCACCCAGCGGGTCTCCGGATACACTCCCTCCGGAAGAAGACGAATGAAATATTCGTTCCCGTAATACTTTTCGTAAGCCGCTTTTACTTCCCCGTAGGAAACGGATTTGATAAGGGAGGCATAGGCTGTGGCCAGGATCCCTCGGTTCATGGGAACCAGATGTGGCGTAAAGTTAAGGACCACCGGCTTCCCGCAGGCATAGCCAAGCTGTTCCTCAATCTCCGGCGTATGGCGATGGCTCGCGATCCCGTATGCCTTGATGCTCTCGTTGACCTCACAGAAGAGGTTTTGTACCTTAGCTCCCCGCCCGGCCCCCGAAGTACCGGACTTGGCATCAATTATAATAGAAGAAACATCTACAAGCCCTTCCTTCACAAGCGGATACAATGTAAGGATGGAGCAGGTGGTGTAGCAGCCTGGATTGGCTATAAGCCTAGCCTTTTTCACATCCTCTCTGTTGATCTCACACAGACCATAGACTGCTTCCCCGATATACTGAGGGCTTTTGTGCTCCAATCCATACCATTTTTCGTACACCTTTACATCCTTGATGCGAAAATCCGCGCTCAAATCCACAATCTTCGTCTTTTCCAGAATCCTATCATTTATAAGAGAAGCACAAAGTCCCTGGGGCGTCGCCGTAAAAATTATATCTGCTTCATCCGCCAGCTCCTCCATGTTGTCATCCAGACATTTCGCGTCCGCCTGCCGGAACATATTCCGGTAGATGGAGGAATATTCCTCCCCCACATAGCTTCTGGAACCGTACCAGACGACCTCTGCCTCCGGGTGCCCCAAAAGAAGTCCTGCCAGCTCCGCCCCCGCATATCCGGTGGAGCCGATAATTCCTGCTTTTATCATAATCCTGCTGTCCTTTCTGTCCTGCAAACTTCCATCCAGTAAATACTCATGCCTATTTTACACATCCTTTTTTCTTTTGTCCAGCCCCTTTCCTGGGATGGAGCTTTGCAGCCATTCCTTCCCCAGTCCTCTCTTCATCGACGCATTTCATAATTATACATTATTAATGCATAATATTCAAGTATTTTTTTTATTTTTAATTAGGGGTTGCATTTTCCCTTATTTTGTTGTATATTTATTCCCGTGGCAATGAGCAGGCCAGTATGGCGGCGGATATTTGCCCAAAAAATTCTACCATCGGTTGACAAGAGCATACACGGTCGGAGAAGGGGGAATTTCTACATGGGCTGCGTTACTCTCTCCGTGTACCTCTCTGTACGCGTCGTTCCAGTACCTTGCCCATGGGAAACTTCCCCTCTTTCCGACTCCCAGACTCCACCTGCAGTGATTTGGCTGTTTTTCAAGGCGGACGATGGAGGCGTACTGGATGTACGCGGAGAGAGGACAACGCAAAAAAACCGGCAAATCATGCAGACTGGAGCGTGTGTGTCCTTGTCAACCGATGGTATCGAACGAATACAAAATTTTATTTTCACGAGGAGGAATAAATATTATGAAAGAAAAAGTAGTTCTTGCCTACTCCGGCGGCCTGGATACCTCGGTACTGATCCCCTGGCTCAAGGAAAATTATGATTATGAAGTGATCTGCGTCTGTATTGACGTGGGACAAGGCAGCGAGCTGGACGGCCTGGAGGAGAGAGCCATCTCCACCGGCGCCTCCAAACTCTATATTGAACATGTAGTCGATGAATTCTGTGATGAATACATTCTTCCCTGCATCAAGGCCGGCGCTGTATATGAGCACAAGTATATGTTGGGCACAGCCATGGCAAGACCCCTGATCGCCAAGATTCTGGTGGACATTGCCGAGAAGGAAGGCGCTGTCGCCATCTGTCACGGCGCCACCGGAAAAGGCAACGATCAGGTACGGTTCGAGCTTGGCATCAAGGCCCTGGCCCCTCATCTGAAGATCATCGCCCCCTGGCGGATCTGGGATATGAAGTCCCGCGAGGACGAGCTGCGCTACTGTGAGAGCCACGGCATCAAACTGCCCTTCAAGGCAGACAGCAGCTACAGTCGTGACCGGAACCTTTGGCACATCAGCCACGAAGGACTGGAGCTTGAGGATCCCGGCAATGCCCCTAACTACGATCACATGCTGGTTCTGGGACAGACACCGGAGAAGGCGCCTGAGGAGGGTGAAACCATCTCTCTCACCTTCAAAGAGGGAACGCCCGTGGCTCTGAACGGAAAAGAAATGAAGCTGTCTGAGATCATTGCCCAGCTGAATGCCCTGGGCGGTAAACACGGCATCGGTATTGTGGACATCGTAGAAAACAGAATGGTGGGAATGAAGTCCCGCGGCGTTTATGAGACTCCCGGCGGAACCATTCTCATGGAGGCCCACGACCAGCTTGAGGAACTGATCCTCGACAAAGAGACTCTGGCCATGAAAAAGGATGTGGGCAACAAATTCGCTGATATCGTTTATTCTGCAAAATGGTTCTCCCCGCTGCGGGAAGCCTGCCAGGCATTTGTGGAATCCACTCAGAAGTTTGTGACCGGTGAATGCAAGATGAAGCTCTATAAGGGCAATATCATCAAACAGGGAACCACCTCCCCTTACTCCATGTACAATGAGAGCATCGCTTCCTTCACCACCGGCGATCTCTACGATCATCACGACGCAGAGGGTTTTATCAACCTCTACGGCCTCTCCACTATGGTACGGGCCATGAAGATGGAAGAGATTGCAAAGAACGAAAAATAAGACAAATGAGGCCGCAGGTACGGGGATTCATTCCCGGCCGGCGGCCTCTAAACATTTCTTTGACTTTTCATATAATACATAAAAAAATCCATACTGCACAGACTATTTCCAAAACTATTATGTGAGAAAGGTCGTACACAGTATGGATTATTTAAAAGCATTCCTGGTGGGCGGACTCATCTGTGCCCTGGTCCAAATCCTCATGGATAAGACAAAATTGATGCCGGGCCGTATCATGGTGCTTCTGGTCTGCTCCGGAGTGGCCCTGGGCTTCCTTGGCGTCTATGAACCTTTTATCGAGTGGGCAGGCTCCGGCGCTTCCGTCCCCCTTCTTGGTTTCGGGAACACCTTATTCAAAGGGGTCAAGGAAAGCATCGGCGAGGAGGGAATCCTGGGCCTGTTCCTGGGAGGCTTAAAGGCGTCTGCCGCAGGAATCAGCGCCGCCCTGGTCTTTGGCTACATCGGCTCTCTGATCTTCAATCCCAAAATGAAAGACTAATAGAACACATGGCCGCCGATGACTATGCCCTCATAGCCAGGTTTAATGGTTCGGAAATGCAGCAGACCGCCAATATGGTTTTCACTGCCGCTCATGGCGACCTCTGCTGCCCGTCTGCAGTCTCCGCCCACCCCGTTTTGCAACAGCTTCCGATATTTCGGGCCGTCCCAGGGACTGAACTGATAGGGCTGGGAGAGAACTCCTATCATCGTATTGGGGTATAGGCCGCTGGCAATCCGGTTCATAACCACATTGCCCACAGCCACCTTTCCCTCCCAGGGCTCCATATTGGCCTCCCGATAGATCATAGCAGCCAAAAGTTCCACATCGCTGTAAACAGAATAGTCAAATTCTGCCGGTTCCTCCGGTTCAGAAGGCTGGGGCGCAGGAGTAGGGTCGCTGGGGGTCTGATCTGCAGAGGGAGGATTCTCAGAAGGCGGTTCCTGGCCGGGAGTCTCATTTGTCCCCGGATTCCCGGAAGGCTCTTCTGCGCTGCCTCCGGATGGCCCAGAAGGTTTGGCTCCGGGAGCTGCCGCATTGCTGCCCAGCCCGTCTGCCACCTGCTGTTCCCGCTCCTCTTCCTCTCTCCTCCTCGCCTCTTCGGCCAGCTTGGCCATCCGCGCTTCCGCCTCCAGCTCCTTTTGCTGAAGCTCTCTCCGGTACTGGGACAATTCGCCCTGGGCATCCTCCAGCTCCTCAGCACACGCCTCCATCTTTTCGCTGGTCTCTGCAACGGCGAGGAGCACCTGGCTCTGCTTTCCCTGTGTCTGTGCGATCACCTGATCAAGCTCTGCCTGGTCCGTCAAAAGATCCTCTTCCTTTTTTGCCACCAATTCCCTGGTTTCCTGGTAGGCCGCCAGCATATTCCTGTCATATTCTGCCAGCTCCATGGCATATTCTGCCCGGTTGAGGATGGACGAAAGGCTTTCTGCGGAAAAAACCAGTTCAATGAAGCCCGTATCCCCGTTTTCATACATATACTGAATCCGTTTCTTCATGGCCTCGTACTGATCCGCTTCCGTTTCCTTGGCCGCAAGAAGCTCCTTCGCGGTCACTTCCAGCCTGGCCTGAAGCTCTGTCTGCCTGGCCGAAAGCTCTGAAAGCTCTGTCGTCAAAACGTCAAGCTGCCCGTTCAGCTCATCCAGATAACCGGCAAACCGCGTCTTGGCATCCTGAAGGTCTTTGGCTTTCTCTTCTGCCTGTGCCACCCGCTCTTTTGCCTCCTCCACCTCCTCGTCAGAGGCAAGGACAGGCAGAGACCAAACTCCAGTCACTCCTCCGGCAGCCGTCAAGACTGCTGCCAGAAACAGAGCCTTTCCCTGGCGCCGGACTTTTCTGTATATTTTTACAAAATTCTTTTTTGCATTCTGTCTCTTCATATGGCATTTTTCCTGCAGGAGCTCCATAAAGCTCCTGTTCTCAAAGTCATTTTCACGTAGGAACATTGCCATTATACTACAAAATATGACAGGGTTCAACAGGAGAAAGTCTTGAGCTTCCTGGTAAAATGGCCCTCTCTCATCCCTTACTCGTATTGGCCAAGCACCTTATCATAGATTTCCAGCGCATCGTCAAGTACCTTTGTGGTGTCCAGGGAGAGATAGGTTTTTCCTCCCACCGCGACAATGAGACCTTCCGCTGCCAGCGCCATGGAAAGTTCCACCATGTTCATGTAGGCGTCCATCACCTGCGCCTTCATCTTTGGCCCGTCTTTGTAGAAATAAGGAATGTGCTGCAGGCCGCCCAGGTCAATGTGGAGAATCGACTGGTGATTAAACAGGATAGCCGGAATCTCATATTTCTCTGTCATGGCAGAAATTTCCCGCATGAAGTAGTCCGCCGCGCCAGAAAGCTTCTCATGGACCTGTTCTGCCTCCAAAGCCCGGATCGCTGCAAGGCCCGCGCAGGCTGTCAGATGATTGGCCGAAAGGGTTCCTCCAACCTTCACCTTTTTTTCTGCGGCGGCATTGATCCCGGCTGCAAGAAGATCCATAATCTCTCTTCTCCCCCCAAGGGCCCCGGCCGCAGGCAGACCGCCGCCGATGATCTTGCCGAACACCGTGATATCTGGTTTCGTCCCATAAATGGCCTGAGCCCCTCCCATGCCAAGGCGGAAGCCTGTAACCACCTCATCGTAGACCAGAAGCATACCATATTTGCGGCACAGCTTCTCAGCCTCTCTGTGGTACTCTATGGTGGTGGGTACGATCCCGCTGTCCTGCCCCACCGCCTCCATGATGAATGCCGCCGCTCCACCGTCTTTTTGATGTTTTAAAATCTCATGTTCCAATATTTCCAGGTCATTTACAGGGACTGCATGGGTATATTGATAACAATCCCCCGGAATTCCCCTGCACATTCCATTATCTTCAGCCGCCGTGCCCCCATTGTACACAAGCTGGTCACTCCAGCCGTGATAACCTCCCAAAATGCGGATGATATGTTTTTTCCCGGTATAAGCCCTGGCCAGACGGATTGCTATGATGTCCGCTTCTGTCCCGCTTCCCATCATCCTGACCATCTCCACAGACGGGTAATACTTACAAATCAATTCAGAAAATTCCCGTTCTTTTACGCTGTAGAGTCCTGTGACCGGCCCTTTTTCCCGGAGCATATCAACAGTCGCATCCCTCACCGCCGGATAATTATTTCCCAGGATGATCGGTCCTCCCGCGCACAGAAAATCAATGTACCGGTTTCCGTCAATATCATACAGATAGGGGCCCTCTGCCCGGTCCATGGCAATGGAAAAGGGATAATTGTTGGCAAGGTTATGCTGGATCCCTCCGGGAATACAGGCTTTTGCCCTCTCGGCTTCTTCTTTGGACAGACGACATTTTTCGTCATAGACTTTCTTATAACGCTCGACCGCACTCCGCTTCAGGTGCTTTCTGTTTTGAATCACATATCCCGCCTGCGCATGAACCGCCTCATAGTCAAAGGGGTTCTCAATATATTTTGACATTCTTGTTCTTCCTCCTCTAAATTGACATTCCCGCTCTCACATCCTTCACCTGGCCCCATTCCACCACGATCTGTCCGTTCACCATCACACAGGCAATGCCTTTTGGCTTTCCCTGCGTATGTTCCGGCGTGGCCGTCTCAGAGACTTCCTTTGGATCAAACACTGTGATATCCGCATAATACCCATTTTTCAACAGGCCCCGTCGTCCAAGGTCAAACCGTTTCGCCGTCTTTCCCGTCATTTTGTGGACCACATCCTCCAGCCGCATGTCTGTCTCTTCTCTGGCCAGCCGCAAAAATCTCGGCATACCCCCATAGGCCGCCGGATTCTGGGTGCAGCCCGGATCAATCCATGCATCTGTCATATAGTTGCACAGAGGATCCTGCATCTGCCTGACAATCATCTCTGTCGTATAATAAGGACTCAACAAAATGGTGGCATGACCGTTTGTCCGTTCCAGTATATCCAGCTTGTTGTCAAAACCGGAAAGCCCCCTCATCTCCGCTATATCACGGAAATTCATTCCTTTGTAGGGCTCCAGCTCTGGGACATAGGGATTGCTCAAAATCACGTCGCTCTCCTGAATCCCGGCAAGCTCTGCCGTCTTTAAGCTTTCTGCCTCCCGCAGATCGTGGTATTTTCGATCAGTCCGAATCCGGTCCAGGACAAGGGGAATGTCCGCTGCCAGCAAAATGGCAATCTCCGTGGCTCCATATTCATAAGAATACATATCATAAGTCACATCCAGCCCTGCCGCCCGGTATGTCTCCAGCAGCTTGTGCATGGCCTCATAGGAGGGGAAGGTGCTTCTTCCCGGATAGATCAGATGAGAGACATGGACCTTTACCCCTGTGTCCTGAATGATGTCAAAGAAGGACCGCAGCCAGCGTACATTGTGGGCCTCGTCGAAATCGGTGTACGCGCCGGAAAGGGCCGTCTCCACCTTGCGGTGCACCGTCAAGAGTTTCCCATGTTCTGCGGCCAAGGCCGCTGTCTTATGAATCTCCTCGTCTGTCATAAAATTTCCCGGGCGATAGGCCAGTCCCAGAGAAATGCCTTTACAGCCATCCAACAGTCCCTCCTCCAGAATCTCCAGTACCTCCTTCTTCACCTGTTCTGTCAGGGCAAAGGCGTCAGGGGTCCCCGGCCCTATGACAGAGCCAAGCGCCGCTCCGTGTGCCGCCAGTTTGGCCATATTTGCCAGCATCCCCTGCCCTTCAATTATCTGTTCATATTCTGGCCAGGTATCCCAGGAGACTTCCACATCATACAGGGCATTTGCCAGAAATCCTTTTGCAATCTCCTGTTTATAAGGTGATCCCTTCTGAAAACCTGCCATTCCAAACCCGCAGTTTCCGCAGATAAAGGTAGTGATCCCCTGTTCTAAAAACGAATCAAAAAATGGGTGCGGATCGTCCACCGCAAAAAAGTGATCCTGATGGGAGTGCCCGTCGATAAAACCCGGGGCGACCACAAGTCCCTCACAGTCAATGACTCTTGCCCCTTCCCCAGAAAGGGGGAAACTGCTCACCGTTTTTATCTTCTTTCCTTCAATCAGCACGTCTCCCTGAAACCGGTCTTTACCGCTTCCATCTATAATCCAGCCCTTTTTTAAAAGAATTCGTTCCATAGCTTCCTCCTTCTACTGTTCCATGGCCTTGCTCCTAAGCATCTGGCCATAGCCTCTGAGTGCCATAAGCTCTTCCTCTGGCAGCGGCTTTTCGCCGCCCAGCAGTTTTGTGAAAAGTATAATTTTTGCCGTTTTCTCGGCAGCCTCCGCAAAGGAATATGCATGTAGAAGATCCCCTCCCACTGCAAGGACTCCATGGTTTTCCAAAAGCAGCACATTGTACTGAGGCAGCAGTCCTTCAAAAGACTGGTAAATCGCTTCCGTTCCGGGACGTCCATAGACCGCCACCGGAATCTGGCCGAACACCACGTTGCTCTCCGCAATCCCGCTGCTGACGATGGGCTGCCCTGCCGCCGCAAATGCAGTCGCACACACGCTGTGGTTATGGACACAAGCCCCCACATCCGGGCGCAGACGGTAAACCTCCAGATGCATTTTAAACTCAGAGGACGGTTTCATTTCCGGAAGGCCCTTTAGCACCTTTCCTTCCCCGTCCACCTCCAGGATCATGTCTGCCGTCATGGTCTCTTTATTCTGCTGGGAGGGCGTCACCAAAAACCTGTCCTTCGCCCGGACAGAAATATTCCCCTCAAAAAGATTCACCATGCCTCTCCTGTACATCATCCGGAATACCTCAACGATTTCCTGTTTCTTCTCCTCTATTTTCATATGCATTCCTTCCATTCAATTCCTGATACAAAGGCGCGAGCGCCTGGTACAGCTTTTTAAACAATCCGTAACGCTTTTCATAAAGAGAGGCACGGCTTTTTTCCGGCTCATAGATGCGTTCTATGCGGATCAGGTTTCCTGCTTCTTCAAGGCTGCAGGCTCCCATTCCGACTGCAGCGGCAAGGGCTGCTCCCGCCGCGCCGCTGTGCCTCGTCTCTTCCGGGATCTTTACCGGCATCTGGAGGACATCCGCCATCATCTGCATCCACGGGTGGGAAAGAGAGCCGCCTCCGTTGACCCGTACCTCTGACAGCCTTTTGCCGTAATCCTCCCCGTAACGCTCGCACTGCCAGCGGATGCTAAAGCAGACACTCTCCATCATGGAGGCCGCAAAATGCGCCCGTCCATGCTCCCTCTTGGCATTGATAAAGGTCCCCCTGAGATTCTCATCGCAGACTGGGAATTGCTCTCCGTGGAGCCAGGGCGCTGCCATGAGACCGTCACAGCCGGGAGCCACTCCGGAAACCTCCTCATTAATCAGCTCCCAGACCTTTCCTCCCATGGTCTTTTTCTCTTCTGTATACATAAGGTCTGTGATCCAATTGACTGCCATACAGCATGCGTTGGTACATCCCCCATAGATGAGCAGTTCTGAATCAATGGCAGGCAAAAAATAACTTCCCTCCGCAGCCTTTACCGGTTCCCTCACCATGACGGACAGCCAGCCGCTGGATCCCAGGTAAACATTCGCATCTCCTTCTTTGATACAGCCGCACCCGGCTGCGGCCGCCGGCACATCAATACAGCCGCCAAACACAGGAATTCCGGGTTCAAGCCCCATGTCCTTTGCCCCCCTTTCATTTAAGGGAGCAAAGGAGGACATGGCCTTTATGGCAGGCGGATATTTTTCTGCCTCTATGCCGGCTGCCTCCATCAAGGCTTCATAATATTCTGCAATCACCGGAGGCTGTTTTAAAATGCCGGGGTGTCCCTCCGGTACGCCAAGCTGCCCGGTTGCCCGGTACTGGAGATAGCTCTGGCAGTCCAGAAAATATTTGGCCTTTTCATAGATCTCCCGCCTCTCTTCCTTGAACCACAGCATCCGGCAGACATGATCCTGGCTTTTGACTGTTCCCTCTCCCAAAAGTCCGTTGATTTTTTCTGCCTGTAGCACCGCCCTGTTATCCAGCCAGCTCACAGCCCGAAAAAGGGGGTTCCCCTCAGCAGAAACCGGGATCAGTGTCACCGCCTGTACGCCAAACGCCACCGCCGCGATTTGTCCTGCGCTGATTTTTCCTCTTTTCAGGGCACATTTTGTGACAGAGCAAACAGCTTCCCAGTATGCCTCTGGCTCCTGCTCCGCCCAGCCTTCTTTGGGGCGGAGCAAAGCATACCCCTGTTCTGCCACAGACCGGATGTGCCCGTTCAGGCTGAATAAGACCACTTTTACTCCGCTTGTCCCGAAATCATATGCTGCAATATATTTTTCCATCCCAACCTCTCCTGCCCAGTCTATAAGACATCCGAAAATCCTTCCTCTGAATATTCTTTCCCGGCTTTCCTGGCCGCATTGGCCTCCTGAATTTTCTTCGTTCTGCTCTTGTTCATTTTATAGAAGCCAAGAATGAATGCATATGCCAGCAGTGCGAGGGTGATCCATCCCATATAGATGCTGACCAGCCCGGAGCTCACCCCTTCTGCCTGTACGGCGGCTGTCCCGTCAAATCCGGTACTGTCAAGGGCAATTCCCCAGATCAGCGCTCCCACAGCAGCGCCCATCTTCTGCGCCATCAGCGGGATAGACTGAATGGTACTGTCCGCCCGTCTGCCGTTATTTTTATACTCATACAACTCTCCCACGTCATAGGGAAGGGAAAAGATCAGTGCCAGATAGGAACATGTCAGGAAATTGCTGGAGAAAATGCTGATGTAGGCGCCCACTGTTGTCGTCACAATGGGGATAACTGCCAGCCTCACAATGCCTGAAATCAGAGCTCCGCCGATCAGGCAGACTTTTCTGTCCCATTTTTTACACACCAGATTGATCAGCGGGAAATACAAAAACCAGCTGGCCACAAGGACCGCATAGCCGAAGCTGACCTGCGCCCCACTCCAACCCACACTGTAGATAAAGAAATAAGTAAATCCATTGGAGGTAAAACCCCGGTAAATATTGCAGACCACAATGGCCACAAAAAGAATCAACGCCTGTTTCAGTTTAAGTACGCTGGCAAAGGTCTTAAGCATATCCCCTATGGCTTCTCCAAAAGAAAGCTTTACTGCAGGAACCTCTTCTTCTGATCCGCCTTTTTCCGCCCGCTTTAAGGTCTGGGCACAGATTGTCGCTGTGATCACAATGATGACACCGAAAAGTCCGGCTGTCATGGTCCATCCTCCGGCAGCGCTGCCTGTCCATTTCCCGAAAAAGCTGACCAGCAGCATAGGGGAGGCCATAGTAATGAGATTCGCAAAAGTAGCCATTGTCGCCCGGAAGCTCCCAATCCTGGTACGTTCATCATAGTCATCCGTAAGTTCTGGTACTGCTGAATAAAATGGAACACAGACCACTGTATAAAACAGCCAGAACGCCAGACAGCAGATGATGTAATAAGCCGACTGTGCCGTCTCTCCAAAGCTCACGGAGACATAGGTCAGTACAACTGCGGCTGCATAGAAGAGCGAGCCCCACTGGATCATTTTTCTTCGTCTGTGGGCTTTCTTGTCTGCCAGATATCCGACCACCGGGTCGGTGATGCCGTCCCACAAAATGCCAAGGGCGCTGATCACTCCGGCAAGCGCCGCATTTACTCCCACTACAGTCGTCAGAAAAACGGAAAAATAGGAATAAAAAATCGAATATCCCATTGTATCCGCGACAACTCCCATTGAATACCCCAGTTTCGTCCCAAATCCCACTTTGTTTTTGTTTCTCTCGTTCACAAGCTTCCTCCTTTACAAAAATATAGTTTTGCTGTTGCCAACGTACTGCTTAAACTTCCCCCTTGCTTCTCATTTTTATCATACGCCTCCATTTTTATCTTGTCAATCTATTTTTATATTATTAATCTAATTTTATTGTAATAGTATAAATATAATGTAGCAATCTTGACTTTCCAACTCTGAAATGTTATCTTTAAGGAAGGACATTATTCTGAAAAGAGGACTGACAGCATGCAAGACAAACAGACTCCCATTTCTTTGCGCGAAAGAAAAAAGGCGATGTGCAGAAGAAAAATTCTGCGCATCGCCCGTGACAGTTTTGAGGAAAAAGGATATTATGATACGTCCATGAATGAAATTGCCCAAAAGGCGGAGGTTTCTGTTGCCTCCCTCTTTAACTATTTTCCCACCAAGCTCCAGTTGATTATAGAAATTGAACATATGAAGGCAGAGGACTTTTCCCGTATTCTGGAAGAACTGTCCTCAGAAACCTATTCTTATACGGAACGGCTTTTTCATCTTCTGCAGAGTTATCTGGAGGATTTTATCAAATATCCCCGCATCAGCTACCAGATTTCTGAATTCCGGGCTTTTGACATCATTCCCCAGGATGCCAATACTGATTTAAGGGAACATCTTTTTTTACTGATCCAGGCCGCTGTCCGGGAGGGGGAGCTTGCCCCTGAAACGGACGTCACACTGATTCTGGAATTTTTCCTGAACCTTGGTTACTCCATTGTATCCCGCAAGATCAGCCGTGAAAAAGCCCTGGAGATGTTCCGGACTCTCTTGAATTTCTACCGCGTGCAGAGGATTTAAGTTTCCTATATAGACAAATGAGCCGCAGGCGGATACCTGCGGCTCGTCTTTTTCCGGAAGCTTTAAATCTCCACGCTTCCCGTCTCTGTACCGTTAATCACATAATACACTTTGTTCTCTTCTGTCTTGACATAAAGCTCCATCGTCTTAATGTCTCCAACCTTATGTTTGGAATCGGTCCAGTCTTTCTTTACAAGAGTGATCATATCTTTGTCAGAAATATCTTTTCCCATATACTGGACAGAAATTCCCGTCTTGATCTCCTGCTTCTTCACAGCTTTTTTCTCTGCAGAAGGCTTTTCTGTCGTTTTCTTCTCTGCGGCAGGCTTTTTCACCGCCTTTGCAGCCGTATCCTTCGGCTCGTCTGCAGGCTTCTCAGCCGTCTTTTTCTCTACAGGTTCTTCAGCTGCCTCCAGAGGCTCCATCTTCGTCTCTTCTGCCATCACTTTAGCCAGTTCCTCTGCCGCCCTCTTCATGGGCTCTGTCTGGAAAAGCTCTTTCTTTTCCACTGTCTTGCTCGCTGTCTCCGGTGCTGCGGCCTTCCCGGCTGTCTGATTCTTTCTCCTTGCCATCATAATTCTCCTCGTCTTTTTTTGCCCTCTATATGCGCAGTTCTATCCGGGCACGATGCCGTTATTTATCATACTGCCATATGGAAATTTTTTCAAGTCTTTCAAGAAAAAACGTCAAAAAGGCGATATTTCCCCATTGACAGAGGCCCTGGAATGTAATATGCTACAACATATCACTTTATTTTGTATTTCAAACTATTTGTTTTCACCACAATATTATTGCCGCTGCCATATCTTATAATATATGTTGACTGGAGTGCCGCTATTATGATACGGATCCTTGTAGATTCTTCCTCTGATTATAAGATGGAAGAAATTCGTGAAAAAGGGCTGGAACTTGTCCCGATTACCATAACCATCGGCGAAACGGATTATATCGACGGAAAAAATCTGGGCCGCGATGAATTCTACGAAATCCTGAAAGAAACCGGAGAATTTCCCAAAACCTCCCAGCCCTCTCCCCAGGCCTTTCTGGAAGTGTTTCTTGACGCAAAGAAAAACGATGATGAGCTGGTCTGTATCCTGCTCTCCTCCGCCTTAAGCGGCACCTGTCAGAGTGCCCTGCTGGCCAAATCCATGGCCTCCTACGACAAAATTTATATCATAGACTCCCTTTCTGCCACCTATACCATCAAAATCCTGGCAGACTATGCCCTCACGCTCGCTTCTCAGGGGATTGGAGCCGGTGAGATTGCTGCGCGTCTGGAAAGCCTGCGCTCCCGCGTCAAAGTTCTTGCCGCTCCGGATACCTTAGACTTTCTCCAGAAGGGCGGACGGGTCTCAAAAACTGCCGCTGCCATCGGAAACCTGGCCGGGATCAAACCCATCATCACCATCTCCCCGGAAGGCCAGGTGGCTGTCATAGGCAAATGTGTCGGCAGGAACAAGGCCATCAGCCAGATTTTAAAGCAACTTGCCGCCCTTGGCCGTGATGAAAATTTCCCCCTCTATCCCATCTACAGCTATGGCACAGAAAACTGCACAAAGCTCTGTGAAAAACTTGCTGCTGCCGGATACCGAATCGACGAAATGCTCCAGATCGGGCCGACCATCGGCACGCATATCGGGCCGGAGGCCTTTGGGATTGTGTTTGCCGCCGATGAAAGAGGAGCCGGCAGTTAACCTGCCAGCTCCTCAATCAGTGTCCAGATCTCCTCCCGTCCCTGTTTCGTCTCCGCAGAAAAAGGGATCACTGTGACATCGCCTCCGATTCCAAGCCCTGTCCTCACAAGTTTCACCTGCTTATCCATCTGGCTCCTCTTGATCTTATCCAGTTTCGTGGCAATGATTATCGGCCGGTAGCCGTTTCCAGTTATCCACTCATACATCTGTCTGTCATTGGCGGACGGCTCATGGCGGATGTCCACCAGAAGAAACACGCATTTAAGCTGCCTGGACTTCCTCAGATAATTCTCCACCATCCGGCCCCATTTTTCCTTTTCTTTTGGGGATATCTTCGCATACCCGTAGCCCGGAAGATCCACGTAATAGAGGACATCGTTGATATTATAAAAATTGATGGTCTGTGTCTTTCCCGGCTGGGCCGAAGTGCGCGCATAAGCCTTCCGGTTCATGAGCGCATTGATCAGGGACGATTTCCCCACATTGGATTTGCCTGCAAAGGCGATCTCCGGCTTGTCATTTTCCGGCAGCCGGCTGGTCACGCCGCAGACAGTCTCCAGGTTTACAGTTTTTATGATCAAAGAAACGCCTCCTTAAGCACCTCGTCCATGGTTCCCACATATTTAATATCCATGCCGTCCACAATTTCTCTGGACAACTCCTGCACATTAGGCTCATTGGTTCCCGGCACCAGGACTGTGTGGATATCCGCCATCTTGGCTGCCAGAAGTTTTTCCTTTAGGCCTCCGATGGGAAGCACCCGTCCTCGCAGGGTCACCTCGCCGGTCATAGCCAGATCCGCCCGGACCTTCTTATTCGTAACCGCGGACATCATGGCTGTCGCCATGGTGATTCCCGCGGAAGGGCCGTCCTTGGGCACCGCCCCCTCCGGAATGTGAACATGGATGTCATTTTTCTCGTAAATATCGCTATCCACCTCATAGGCCGGACTGACGGAACGGACGTAGGACAGGGCCGCCTTGGCCGACTCCTTCATCACATCCCCCATCTGTCCTGTAAGCTGCAGCTTTCCATGGCCAGGAAGCAGATTGACTTCAATCTCCAGGGTGTCGCCGCCCACGCTGGTCCATGCCAGGCCCCGGACGATCCCCACTGCATCCTGTCCCACCGATTTGTCGCTGCGGACCGGCTCTTTGCCCAGGTATTTTTCCAGATTCCCCTCAGTCACCTTGACCCGCTCTTTTTTTCCTTCCAGAAGCTCCTTGGCCGCCTTTCTGCAAAGCTGGCCCACCTTCCGCTCCAGACTGCGGACCCCCGCCTCCTTTGTATAGCTGTGGATGATTCTTCGAAGCGCCTTCCCGGAAACGGCGAACTGCTCCTCAAGAAGCCCGTTTTTCTCCCGCTGCTTTGGCACCAGATACCGCTCTGCAATGTGGTATTTCTCGTTTTCCGTATAGCTGCTGACCTCAATGATCTCCATCCGGTCCAGAAGAGGCCTTGGAATAGTATCTGTGGTATTGGCCGTGGCCACAAACAGCACATTGGACAGGTCCAGAGGGAGCTCGATAAAATGATCCCGGAATTTGTCATTCTGGGCGCTGTCTAAAATCTCCAAGAGCGCGGAAGAGGGATCTCCTTTGTAATCACTTCCCAGCTTATCCACCTCGTCAAGAAGCATAAGGGGGTTGGAGGTTCCGGCCTGCTTGAGAGCCGCCGCGATCCGTCCCGGCATGGCTCCCACATAAGTCCTTCTGTGGCCGCGGATCTCTGCCTCATCCCGGACGCCTCCCAGGCAGATGCGCACATACTTTTTCCCCAAAGCTCTGGCGATGGACTTTGCAATGGACGTTTTCCCGGTTCCCGGAGGTCCCACCAGGCAGATAATAGGGCTCTCGCCCTTTCCCGTCAGAGAACGGACTGCCAGAAATTCCATAATCCTCTCCTTGACCTTTTCCAGTCCGTAATGATCTTCCTCCAGGATTTCCTCCGCCCGGGCCAGCTCCTTGTTGTCTTTGGACATCTTATTCCAGGGAAGCTCCAAAAGCTGCTCAATATAATTGCGGCTCACATAGGCCTCCTGGCTTCCCATGGGCATAGTCCTGTAACGGCCAATCTCTTTCTCAATCTTTTCCTTTACATCTTTCCCTGCTTTTAACTTCTTAAGCTGCTCCTCAAATCTGGCGGCATCAGACTGGATGGTATCTTCTCCAAGTTCCTCCCGGATCAGCTTCATCTGTTCCCTCAAGATGTATTCTCTCTGATTTTGATCCACCCGGTCCCTGACTTTCTCCTGGAACATTCGTTTCAGCTTTCCGATCTCCACCTCTGTGGCCAGAATCTTTTCCACAAGCACATACCGCTCCGGCAGAGAAACTGTCTCCACAAGCTGCTGTTTGTTTTCCAGGCTGAAAGGAATATTGATGGCGATTTCATCCAGAAGCTCCTCCAGGCTTTCCATCTCTAAAAGCTCTGCAATGACGTCTCTGCTGAGGGAAAGGTTGACCTGGCCATACTGTTCCACATGTTCCTTAAGGACCCTGCACATGGCCTCCCTGGTCACATCGTCCGCCTCCAGGAAAGGTTCCGTGGGGCAGGGCTCTACTTCTGCCTGCAGATATCCGCCCCCGTCCTCCAGGTCACAGAGCCTGGCACGGAGAATCCCTTCCGTCAGAACCCTCACCATACCTCCGGGCAGCCTCAAAATCTGTTTAACGCTTCCAATGGTCCCCATCTCATAAAGGTCGTCCTGCCCCGGATCCTCGTCCTGCGCCGATTTCTGGGCCACAAGAAAAATCTTCTGGTCCCTCACCATGGCCTTTTCCAACGCCACAATTGACTTCTTCCTGCTGACATCAAAATGCACCACCATCTTGGGCAGCACGCACAAACCTCTCAATGCAATTGCAGGTATCGTCATGTTGTCTCCTCCTCATACACATGTATGGGGCGCCGCAAACTGCGGCCCCCCAAAATTCAGGCTGTTTCATTCTTTCGTCTCTTCACTTCCGTACTCCGATAGGTAAACTTCGGTAAATCCAGCCCCTCCACCACATCTTTTGTGATCAGGCAGCGCCCGATACTTTCATCAGACGGAATATCATACATAATATCAGTCATAACCTTTTCCAGAATGGACCGAAGGCCTCTGGCGCCGATCTTGCGCTCCACAGCCCGCTCTGCAATGGTCTCCAGTGCGTCCTCCGAAAATTCCAGTTCCACGCCGTCCAGATCAAAGAGTCTCTTATACTGTTTCACAATGGCATTCTTGGGTTCCGTCAAAATGCGGACCAGCGCCGCCTTATCCAGAAGCTCCAGAGATTCTACCATGGGCACACGGCCGATAAACTCCGGAATCAGACCGAATTTGATCAGATCCTGAGGCAGCACCTGGGCCAAAAGCTCACTGATCTCCCGTTTGCTCGCATCCTTCAGGTTATTCTCAAAACCGATGGAACCGGCCCCCAGCCTGCTCTCAATCATCTGTTCCAATCCGTCAAATGCCCCGCCGCAGATGAACAGAATGTTGGTGGTATCAATCTGGTACATCTCCTGATGAGGATGCTTCCTGCCGCCCTGGGGCGGAACACTGGCCACCGTCCCCTCCAGAATCTTGAGAAGCGCCTGCTGCACACCCTCGCCGGACACGTCTCTGGTAATGGACACATTCTCTGACTTCTTCGTGATCTTATCAATTTCATCAATATAGATGATTCCATATTCTGCCCGGCTGATGTCATAATCTGCCGCCTGAATAATCTTCAACAGAATATTCTCCACATCCTCGCCCACGTAGCCGGCCTCTGTCAGCGCCGTCGCATCGGCGATGGCAAAGGGCACATTTAAGATCCTGGCCATGGTCTGCGCGAGGAAGGTTTTCCCGGAACCAGTGGGGCCCAGAAGCAGAATATTGCTCTTTTGAACCTCCACGTCTGAATCATCCGGCGCTGTGATTCGTTTGTAATGATTATACACGGCCACGGAAAGCACCTTTTTTGCCCGGTCCTGCCCGATCACGTACTGATCCAGGTATTCCTTGATCTCCCTGGGCTTTAAAAGGTTGATTCCGTCGATCCGATCATATGTCTCCCCTGTGGGCGTCTCCTCTGCGATCAGCTCCGCACACAGCTCCACACACTCGTCGCAGATATAAATGTCTTTTCCGCCCGCAATCAGCTTTCTCACCTGTTCCTGGCTCTTTCCGCAGAAAGAACAGCGAACATCAAATTTTCCTGCCATCTGCCTTACCCCTGACGACTTTCGATTACCTGGTCAATGATACCGTACTCCATAGCCTCGGCAGCGCTCATATAATGGTCACGCTCTGTGTCCACTTCAATGACATCCAAAGGCTGTCCCGTATTCTCTGCCAGAATCTGGTTCATCTTCTTTCTTGTGGCAATAATCTTGTCCGCAACAATTTTAATGTCTGTTGCCTGTCCTTTTGCCCCGCCGGAAGGCTGGTGGATCATGATCTCCGCATTGGGAAGGGCCATGCGCTTCCCCTTTGCCCCGCCGGCCAGAAGAAATGCCCCCATGCTGGCCGCCATGCCGATACAGATCGTAGAAACATCGCACTTAATATAGTGCATGGTATCGTAGATCGCCATGCCGGCAGTGATAACCCCTCCCGGACTGTTGATATAAAGCTGGATATCCTTCCCGGGATCTTCTGACTCCAGAAAGAGGAGCTGTGCCACCACCAAGCTGGCAGTCACATCATTGACCTCCTCACCCAGAAAAATAATCCTGTCTTTTAACAGTCTGGAATAAATATCGTAAGAACGCTCTCCTCTGCTTGTCGATTCAAGTACATAGGGAACTAAACTCATGCAAATGCCTCCTGTCACATAATCAGACTTCTTTTGCTTCCGCTACAATCAGATCAACTGCCTTCTGGACTGCCAAGTCAGTCTTCATCTGCTTCACTTCCGCATCTCCCATCCATTTCTTAAGCTGGTCAGGCTCCATCTTATAAGCCTTTGCCATCTCTTCCATCTCTTTGTCAAGCTCTTCGTCAGATACCTGGATATCCTCAGCCTTTGCGACTGCTTCCAGAGTCAGACGGACTTCAATTCTCTTCTTCGCCTGTTCTTCCATCTGGGCTTCCATCTGCTCTCTGGTGGTCCCGGTATACTGCATATACTGGTCCATAGTAAGTCCCTGGCCCTGCATTCTCTGGGCAAACTCATTGACCATATTGGAGGCCTGACTCTTAATCATTGCTTCCGGAATCTCCATGGAGGCATTCTCCACGGCCTTCTGCACCGCTTCATCCTCTTTGGCCCGCTTTGCTTCCGCTTCCTTCCGCTCTTTTAATTTGTCAGCGACCTCTTTCTTATATTCCTCCAGAGTCTCAAACTCAGATACCTCGCCGGCAAACTCATCGTCGATCTTGGGCAGCTCTTTTGCCTTGATCTCCTTGATGGTCACCTTGAACATGGCCTCCTTCCCCTCCAGCTCTTTCGCCTGATAAGGGGTCGGGAAGGTCACGTTTACCTCCACCTCTTCTCCTGTATTCTTGCCGATCAGCTGATCCTCAAAGCCGGGGATAAACTGTCCGGAACCGATCACCAGCGGATAATCTTCTCCCTTTCCGCCTTCAAACGCCTCGCCGCCGCAGAAGCCCTCAAAGTCGATCACTGCCGTATCATCCTTCTGTACAGGCCTGTCTTCCACCGTCACCACTGTGGCGTTCTTTTCCTGCTCCTTCTTAATCTCCTCCATCACGTCATCGTCCGTGACAAAGGTCTCCTGCTTTGCCACCTCGAGGCCCTTATATTCGCCAAGAGTCACCTCCGGCTTCACCGCCACCTCAGCAGTAAAGATCATGGACTTTCCCGCCTCGATCTGAACCACGTCGATTTCCGGGCGGGATACAATCTCAAGACCGCTCTCTGTGACAGCCTTCTCGTAAGCTTCCGGAATCATTGCATTGACTGCATCCTCATAAAAAACACCCACGCCATACATCTTCTCAATCATCTTCTGGGGCACCTTACCCCGACGAAAACCGGGAACACTGAATCTGCTTTTATTCTTCTGATACGCTCCCTGAATCGCCTTTGTGACTTCCTCGGCCGGCACTTCGATCGTCAGCTTTGCCATGTTCTTCTCTAAATTCTCTACCTGTACACTCATTGTCTGTGTATTCCTCCTACATATTATATATGATCGAACAGAAAAGAATTCTTCCCTGCCCGCTGTGCGGCGCAAGATGCAAACTGATTTTCCTATGCGCCCCTGCACAACATAAACGCTGCCGCCAGTCGACAGTTACTCTTTTCCTCACTCTGTAACTATAATCCGGCAAATTACAATTATAGCATAATCCTCTGGCAATTGCCAGCATTTTTTGTACTTTTCCTTGTGTTGTAAAAGCCGTTTCAGCTTACGAATTTCCTGAAACCCCGGCGGCCCGCCACAGCTCCACCAGCCGCTCCAGAGAACAGGCCGCATTGGCCGGACTGGTGGAGGGAAGCTTCACAGCCGCCCTACCTGTCTTTTCCTTTACATATTTTTGGTACAATCTGTATGCCGTTCCCCCGTTGCAGAAAATCTGGCAAATGTCTGCTGCCTCAAGAATCGGCGACAGATCGTTGGGCACAGCATTTCGGATGCTCTGATCGCTGGAACCTCTGATCTCACAGCTTGCAATCACGTCCCACACTGCAATCTTGTGGGCCAGAAGGAACGCCCGCTTTTCCTCAAGAGTCCCCGGCACAATCGCGCCGGCGGCGAAGCCCTTTTCTCCGCCCCCAAAAAGCGCTGCCAGCACCCTCCAGAAACGGTTCTGGGGATGACCGTAAAAGAAACGGACCTCCCTGGATTTCACTGAAGGAAAACTCCCTAGAATCAAGATTCTGGAATGCTCATCATAAACCGGTGAAATTTCGTGCCGCAGGGATATCAGCCCTTCCATATCACCCTTCGTCCCAGATGACATAGCCCTCTTTTTTGGCTTTCGTCTCCGGGTAGGCACCTTCTCCGTAACCGATCACACAGTGGCCGATTCCCTCGTAATTTTCATTTAACCCCCATTTCTCCAAAAGCTTCTTTCCCTCACTGGAAGAAAAGACCTCCTTCGCCCGGTGGATCCAGCATGCTCCAAGCCCCAGAGCGTGGGCCCCGTTCAAAAGGTTCCCCATGACCAGGCTTCCGTCATACTGATATGTGGGAACCGTCTTATCCGCCAGCACCACAATCACTGTGGGAGCCCCGTAAAAAGGATCCGAAGATACTCCCATAACGGCGGCATTCATGGCTGACAGCTTTTTCACTGTCTCTGGCTCCTGAACCACCACCATCGCCGCCGCCTGACGGTTCATGCCGCTTGGCGCATTCATTCCCGCCTCCAGTACCTGGATCAGTTCATTTTTCGTAATCTGCTCCGGCTTATATTTTTTTATGCTTCTCCTGGTTTTTAAATCCTGTATGGTTTCTTTCATAATCGTCAAAACCTCCTGATTTATTTTTGTCACTTACTATAGTATAACACATACCTGAAAGATTTTCATTGTGTTTTATCCTGCTCTGACTTATAATAAGAAGAACAGCATCCGAAAGAAAGGCGGTTTTTTATGGATTACAACACAGATCCTTCCGAAAACGAACAGGCTGCAGACTTCTGTGACGAACCGGCCGGGAAAACCGAGAGTGAAACGCAGGCCAATGAGACGCAGACCGGGCATCGGCCTTATATGGATTACAAACCTTTTGAGCAGAGCGCTTATGAGTCTGAGCCTGACAGGCAAAATCCTTACCGGCAGAATCCTTATGAGCAGAACCCCTACTGGAAAAAGCCCTATGAACCGGAGAATGGAGCAGGCGCCGGGCAGACTGGCTTTGCCATCGCATCCCTGATCCTTGGCATCATCGCCCTGTGTAGCTGCTGTCTTCCTGTTGTCACAGTTCCACTGGGAATTTTAGCGGTAGTTTTTGCAGTCCCGGGCATGAGGTCCATCAACCGGGGGATCGCCATCGCCGGTCTGGTCCTTGGTATCATTGCCCTGGTGCTCGGAAGCATGATGCTCATCATTCTTCTTTTGTCGGCAGGCGGCGGCTCTCACCACTCGTGGTTTTGGGGGATGTACTGATTCTGTATAATACGGAAAGAAGGAGGCACATTTTTGAACAAAGAACTGAAATACGCCATACTGATCGATGCAGATAACATTTCAGAAAAGTACATTAAGATCATATTAGATGAAGCTGCAAACAACGGCATCGCCACTTATAAACGGATCTACGGGGACTGGACCAATCCTCAGCTCACCTCCTGGAAACGGGTCCTTCTGGACAATTCCATCATCCCCATCCAGCAGTACGGATACACAACCGGCAAAAGTTCCACCGATTCTGCCATGATCATCGATGCCATGGACATCCTCTATTCCGGAACTGTGGACGGCTTTTGTCTTGCCTCCTCGGACAGCGATTTTACCAGGCTGGCAGCAAGACTGCGGGAATCCGGTATGCAGGTTATCGGTATGGGAGAAAGCAAGACTCCGAAACCTTTTATCTCTGCCTGCAACCAGTTTAAATATCTGGATATCCTCTTTTCCAACAAAACAGATTCGGAAAAAGACGAGGCGGAAGTAGAAAAGGAAGCTGAGATGCCTACCGACTCGGAGAAAGCGCCCGCTGCCTCCAAGAAAGGAAAAGCGGTGTCTGCCAAACGGACCAAGCAAAAGCAGAAGGAGCCGGAGCCTCAGACCAATCTGAAAATGATCAAAAAAGCGATGCTGACTCTCGTGGAGGAGTGCTCTGACGACGACGGCTGGATTTTTTCTGCGGAGCTTGGAAACCAGCTTGCCAAACGGTTTCCGGATTTTGACGTGAGGAATTTCGGTTTCTCCAAATTCACTCCTTTCATCAATTCCCTTGGTCTTTTTGATGTAAAACGGAATCAGGCCGGCGGGAACAGCAACGTAAAGCTTGTGTACTTCAAGCTCAAAGACCAGGAAAAGAAGTGACTGCCGCGTTTTTTTGCAAAATATCCTTGCTCTTTGCTTTAAAATCTGGTATCTATATGGTATTGTATCCACATTCATTTCATACATAGCGAGGTATAATTATGAAACCCATTAAAGAAGGAAAGGTCCGCGAAATTTATGAAAACGGCGACAGTCTGATCATGGTTGCCACGGACCGGATCAGCTGCTTTGACGTGATCTTAAACAATACGGTCACCAAAAAAGGAACTGTTCTGACTCAGATGTCTAGGTTCTGGTTTGATATGACAAAGGACATTCTTCCCAATCATATGATTTCCACAGACGTGAAGGACATGCCTGAATTTTTCAGGCAGCCTGCCTTTGACGGAAACAGCATGATGTGCAAAAAGCTCCAGATGCTCCCTCTGGAATGCATTGTCCGCGGCTACATCACCGGAAGCGGCTGGGCCAGCTATCAGAAAGACGGCACAGTATGCGGCATCCGGCTGCCAGAGGGCCTCAAGGAATCGGACAAGCTCCCTGAGCCCATTTACACGCCTTCCACCAAGGCAGAAATCGGCGACCACGACGAAAACATTTCTTACGAGCAGAGTATCGCTCACCTGGAGAAATATTTCCCCGGAAAGGGTGAGGAATACGCAAAAAAACTGCGGGACTGCACTCTGGCCCTCTACAAAAAGTGCGCTGATTATGCTCTGACCCGCGGTATCATCATTGCAGACACCAAATTCGAGTTTGGACTTGATGAAAACGGAACGATTGTCCTGGGCGATGAGATGCTGACGCCGGACAGCTCCCGCTTCTGGCCCGCCGACGGCTATGAGGCCGGACACAGCCAGCCCTCTTTCGACAAACAGTTTGCCCGCGACTGGCTGAAAGCCAATCCCGGGAATGACTGGACGCTTCCCGATGAGATCGTGGAAAAGACCATCGGAAAATATCTGCAGGCTTTTGAAATGCTGACAGGAAAGCCGCTGTAGAAATCATGAAAGCCGGGAAAAATTTTCCCGGCTCTTCTTTCATCCTTAATCCGTCCGGTCCTCTGCACTGTAACCGGTCAGGCTTTCAATCTTATTGCTGATCTGCTGAACCGTTGAAGACGGCTCATAGTTCTCGTCTCCGAACAAATCTTTGTGAAGCTGCGCCACATCGTCTGCCAGCCCAAGAGGCACTTTCACCGAACCGCTGCTGCCCACCAGGGCATCCACCTGATGATAAGGGAACGGGAATTGATTGACGATCTTATAACTTCCCAGATCCGGAGCCATCCCCAAAATATCTGCCAGTGTCAAGTTGGTCCGAATTTCCGGGAACACGGCCTCACAGATTTTTAAAAGCGTCCCCAGATCCTGTGTTTTTGCTTTCTCCAGGATCTGATTGACCACCTCCCGCTGCCTTTTGGTACGGCCATCATCGCCTCCGTTATTGTGTCGGATCCGGCAGTAGGCCACAGTCTGAAGGCCGTCCAGAGTCTGAAGACCCGGCCCGTCGATCTGCGTCGTCCCTTTCACACCTTTACCGGGTCCGCCCGGCGCCCAGCTTTTGGCCTCCTGCTGGGTGTTGGTAATATATCCGTTGATCTCTCCCATCATGGTCTCCGGGACATCAATTTCCATACCGCCTAAAAGGTCTACCACCTGGGATACTGCATACCAGTTGACAGTTGCATACTCTGTAATATTTAAGTCCAGATTTTTATTGAGCGCATTTAAGGCTCCCAGATCGCCGCCTGTATGGTAGGCGTTGTTGGCCTTTGCGTACTTGTCTTCATCCCCCAGAGTCAGGTCGGGCACATTCCAGTAGGTATCTCTGAGTACGGAAGTCAGGGTGACTTCTTTTGTCTTATTGTTGATATTGGCGATCATAATCACGTCGCTGTGGCTTCCTTCTTCATCTGCTCCGAATATGGCGATGGTCCGGAACCCTTCCATACTCTGGATCGTATTCTCAGAAAGCTCATTGATATGCACATCTTTTTTTCCAAAGGTAGCTTTCTGGATCAAGTCCCACTTGGAGATCACAAACAGACCGGCCAATACCACCAAAAGCAGAATGCCCTCCACCGCAAAGAGGATCTTTCTCACACGCCTTTTCTTCTTTGCCTTGGACGACAGAGCCTTTTTCCCGCTCTTACCTGTATCTCTCAAGGCAGTCTGCCCGTTTCTGCGGCCCGTCTCTCCATAGCGCCCCGCCTGATAGCCTCTGTCATAGGGATCCGCCCCTACTCGCCTTGCGGGAGCCGAAGCCCTGGAACCGGCAGCCCCCCTCGTCCCTGAGGCGCTCCGGACTCCAGACGCACTTCTCGCTGTGCTTCTTGTTCCATAGGGATCTGCCGCCCCCCTGGCTCTGTAAGAGCCTGATGCACTCCTAGCGCCCGCCGTACTTCTCATACCGGAGGACGCCGTTCGGCTACCGCCCGCCGGATTTCTTCTCCGCTGGGAAGTCATCTCTGCATCCGGCCTCACCCGCCTGCGCTGTTCCATCTCTCGCCTGCGGCTCTCATATTCATACTCGTCGTCTCTGTACTTCATCGCCTGTTCCTTTCTGCATTCTGTAAATTTCTAATAGGCATTTTTGTTGATAAAGCCTTTAAAAAACGTCAGAAAAATAATTTTAAAGTCCAAGCCAAGACTCCAATTTTCTATATAGTATAAATCACACTCAATCCGTTTGGTGATGGAGGTGTCTCCCCGATAGCCGTTGACCTGGGCCCAGCCTGTCAGGCCCGGCCGCACCTGATGTTTTACCATGTATCTCGGAATCTCCTCCCGGAACTTTTCCACAAAATGGGGCCGCTCCGGTCTGGGTCCCACCAGGCTCATATCTCCTTTGATAATATTAAAAAGCTGAGGAAGCTCATCAATGCTCGTCTTCCGTATAAATTTCCCCACTGCCGTAACCCGCGGGTCATCCCTGGTCGTCCAGGCGCTCTTTTCCTCCGAAGGTCTTTGAACCTCCATGGAACGGAATTTATACATTTTAAAAGGACGGTTGTGAAGCCCTACCCTCTCCTGACTAAAGATCACCGGGCCCCTGGACGAAAGCTTTACGGAAACTGCCACAATCAGCATAACCGGTGAAAAAAGGGTTACGGCAAAAAGTCCGCCGAGAATGTCGATCAGCCTTTTTACTGCCGCGTTAAAAGAATCTGTAAGAGGGACATTCCGGATGTTGATCACCGGAAGGCCCAGAAGGTCCTCCGTATAAGGTTTGGTTGGTATAACTTTATTATAATCTGGAATAAATTTTGTATGTACGCCAGATTTCTCACAGGCGTTCACAATACGTTCCAGTTTATCATATTCATTGATGCTTAAGGTTATGGCGATCTCGTCCAGACGATTCATGGGAAGGATCTCGTCCAGGTTGTCAATAGGGCCCATAACACGGACTCCCTTGTACTCCGTTCCCCGCGGGGCATGATCATCCAGAATCCCCCGGATCAGATATCCCCAGTCCGGATTGGCCGCCACCCGGTCAATATAACTCTGGGCTGCCCGGCTGTACCCAATCAGCAGCACATGCTTCTGATTGTAGCCTTTTCTGCGGAAAGAGCGAAGCACACTGCGCAGCGTCAGCCGGAATCCTGACTCCAGTATAAAGTTAAACAAAATAAACAGGAAAGTCATCTGGCGGGAGAAGTGAATCAGACGGTCCTTCCCCAGATACAGCACCAGCGTGATAAGCATAGCGCCCACCACGTTGGCCCGCATCACATTAAAAAGCTCCAGGCGCCGCCCCATAACCCGCATGGGCTCGTACAAGTGGAAAAACCAGTATAAGATTAGTCCGCCCGGCACGATATAAAGCAGTGCACTGAAGTAAATTCCCCTTGGAAGTCCGGCGTTGTTTTCTGAAAACCCGAATATGAGCCCATACGCGATCAAATATGCTATTACTATAATGACGGCATCGATCACCACATGAATCCGGTTCAGATGCTTCTGATTATCCTTAATCAAAAAATTTCACCCTACAATAGCCTTTCTCTGTGCCCATGGTACTTATCGTTTTATATCATACATTATCCTCTCCCAAAGGACAATAGAAAAAAACACGACTATTCTTAAACTTTTCTTAACATTTGTCAGTTATAAACACAAAAAGCGCTTCTGTCCTTCTTTTTTTCAATCTTCTTTCAATCTCCTGTGTTATAATAGAAATTCATGGAGGTGGCAGTTATGAGACTTTTACTTGTGGAAGACGAAAAACGGATGGCCCAGGCCCTTGCAGAACTTCTCAGGCAGGAGAACTACCAGGTGGATACCTGTGGCGACGGCCTTCTGGCCCTGGAGGCGGCAGAGGGGACTCTTTACGATATCATCATTCTCGACGTTATGCTTCCGGGGATGAACGGTTTTGAAATCGCAAAAAATCTCCGGAACCAGGAAATCCGCACTCCCATCCTCATGCTGACCGCCAAAAGCGAACTGGATGACACAGTCATGGGGCTTGACAGCGGTGCGGACGATTACCTGACAAAGCCCTTTATGACAAAGGAACTCTTGGCAAGGCTCCGCGCTCTCACAAGGCGGAGCATCCACTCAAGCGACGGAAGTCTTTCTTTTGGAGACATTTCTCTGGATGTAAAAACCGCCTCCCTTGTCTGCCATGCCACCACCCAGAACATCCGCTTAAGCGAAAAGGAATACCGGATTCTGGAATATTTCATTGCCAACCAGGGACACATTTTGACCAGGGAGCAGCTTGCCGTAAAAATCTGGGGTTTTGACTGTGAAGCCGAGTACAATAATGTGGAAGTCTATCTGTCTTTCACCCGCAGGAAGCTGGGATTCGTGGGCGCAAAGACCACCATCAAGGCCATTCGCGGAATTGGATATGAACTGAGGTATGAAAATGTTTAAGCAATCCCGTCGAAAAATCGTGGCTTCCATCATGGCCATCCTGGTGTTTCTCTGGGCCGGGACGCTCTGTGTGATCTACGGTTCCAGCTATTTGGAAGTATCTCGAAAAAACCGGGAGATGCTGTCAAGGCATGTGGAGCTCTATAAGCTGCCGGAAAATGCCTCTCCTGCCAAATCCGATGGTATGCCCAGATCGGATGGAGCCCCTGACATACCCGGACGCGGCTTTGACGAAGGAGAGAACAAGCCCGGGCCCACTCTCCCCCATTTCGAGGACACTCCTGCCTTCCAGCTGTCTACCTTTTATTCTGTCGCCGTCTCCGACAGCGGGACGATTCTCTCCACTGCCAATCCAAAGCCCACTGTCCACAGCAGTGAATCCCTGGAAGAGATGGCGCTCTCCATCATAGAAAACGGACAGGCGGCCGGCGTACAAAATCATCTGATCTACCGCACGGCCCAAAAGGGCGACTATGTCCTGGTGGCTTTTATGGACAATACCATTGTCCAGGAGAGCATGACCACCCTGTTTCGATACACGCTGATTTTCGGCGGGCTTGCGATCCTGGCCCTGTTTTTCCTGGCCGTATATCTGGCCAAAAAAATCGTAGAACCTCTGGAAGAAAGTTATCAGCGGCAAAAACAGTTTATTTCTGATGCAGGACACGAACTGAAAACCCCTGTATCTGTGATAGGAACCAATGCAGAGCTGCTTTCCAGGGAGGTGGGAGACAATCTATGGCTGTCTAATATCCAGTACGAAAACAAACGAATGGGAGCTCTGATCACACAGCTTTTGGAACTAGCCCGCATGGAATACGCCGCACCGCCCATGGAACCCGTGGATTTCAGCCGTCTTGTGGCCGGAGAAGCGCTGCCCTTTGAAAGTCTGATGTTCGAACATGGACTGACTTTTTTCTGTGACATTGCTAAAGATGTATCTGTATATGGAAACAGTACACAGCTGAAGCAGATCGTGGCGATCCTTCTGGATAATGCGCTCCAGCACTGTAGCTTCGGAAAAGAAGTCGCCCTTGCTCTGCGGAAAGACGCCTACTGCTCTGCCATCCTGACGGTCTGCAATGACGGGGAGCCCATCCCTCTATCTCAACAGGAACAGATTTTTGAACGGTTTTATCGGAGAGATCCGGCCCGAACCGGTGAAACCAGCCATTATGGTCTCGGGCTCGCCATCGCCAAAGCCATCACCTTATCCCATGACGGCGGAATCGGTGTCCACTGCCATGACGGCAAGATCACCTTCACCGTGAGACTCCCTCTGTTCATTCGCAGACATCCTTCATCATAAATTCAATAAAAGTTCAATCTTCCCCCTGTATAATGACTATGTGCTGATACAGGGGGATTTTCATGCCGCCACAGACTCCATAATGCTGAGGGCATATCCTCCGTGTATATCAGCCATATAAATTTACCTGAAAAGGAGTGATCACATGGAATACCGGCATGAATGGAAGCACGAGATCAGTTTTCTGGATATGCTGACTCTTAAGAAGCGGCTCTCTGCCGTGGCGGCACATGATTCCCACGGAAATAACGGCACTTATGAAATACGAAGTCTTTACTTTGACACGGCAGACGACAGGGCTCTCCGAGAGAAAATTGACGGGGTCAACATCCGGGAAAAATTCCGAATCCGATATTATGACGGGGATTCTTCTTTTGTCTGCCTTGAGAAAAAAAGTAAGATTAACGGCCTTTCTCTAAAAAACAGTATCTCGATCACTAAAGATCAAGCGGAAAAAATCGTGAATGGCGATTGGGATTTTATGCTGCAGAGCAGGATTCCTCTTTTAGAGGAACTCTGCGTAAAGCTGAAACATCAGGGGCTCCGGCCAAAAACCCTGGTCGATTACACCAGGGAGGCTTTCGTCTTTCCTCCAGGCCGTGTCCGCGTCACCCTGGACTCCCGCCTCCGGACAGCACTGTCCTCCACTGATCTTTTTAACCTGCAGGCCGTTACGGTGCCCGCCAAAGCCTCCCCCATTATCCTGGAAGTAAAATGGAGTGAGTTTCTACCGGACATTATCCGGGATGCGGTCTGTCTGCCCGGACGCCGTACCTGTGCATTTTCCAAATATGCAGCCTGCAGGCTTTATGGCTGAACCAAGCCTCTTCCGTAAAATAACAAAAAGGAGAACTTTATTATGACTTTCAGTGACATTTTCAAATCCAGCTTTCTGGAGAACGTGACAAGCGTCAGTCTTCTCGACATGACCCTGGCCTTAATTCTGGCTTTTGGCACCGGCATGTTTATTTTCCTTGTTTATAAAAAAACTTATCAGGGGGTCCTGTATTCCTCCAGTTTCGGCACAACCCTCGTCGCCCTCACCATGATCACCACGGTTGTCATTCTGGCCGTCACCTCCAATGTGGTCCTTTCTCTTGGTATGGTCGGCGCCCTCTCCATTGTCCGTTTCCGCACTGCCATCAAAGAGCCTCTGGACATCGCCTTTTTGTTTTGGGCCATCGCCGACGGCATTGTGCTGGCCGCCGGTCTGCTCCCTCTGGCAGTCCTTGGCAGTGTACTTATCGGCATGATCCTGCTCATTTTTGTCAACCGGAAAGCCCATTACAATCCTTATATTGTTGTTCTCTCCTGCATGGACTCTGCGGCAGAAAAAGGAGCAAAAGCTCTTCTGGAATCCCAGGTACAACGCTGTATCGTCAAAAGCAAAACTGCCACGAAAGGCTCTGTTGAACTGAATCTGGAAATCCGCATGAAGGATGACAATACAGATTTTATCAATGCGCTCTCTGAGATGGACGGCATTACAAGCGCCGTTTTGGTCAGCTACAACGGCGATTATATGGGTTAAGGAGGCGCCACATGTCCACACATAAACATTTTGAAAGGCTCTGTCTGGCTATCCTCATCCTCACACTCTTTCTCACCGTGCTGTTCATGAACGGGGGCCGACTGGGCGTTCAGGCGGTCTCTGATGCCTCCGGCTATGAAAGCCGCCTCTTTGATGCTTCCTCTGTGCATACCATAGACATTGTCATGGATGACTGGGACAGTTTCCTTGACACCTGTACTGACGAGGAATATTCCCCCTGTGCCCTGATCATCGACGGGGAATCCTACCGCAATGTGGCTATCCGTGCAAAAGGAAACACCTCTCTTACACAGGTGGCCGCCTACGGCAATGACCGCTACAGTTTCAAAGTTGAATTTGACCATTACGACAGCCAAAAAACCTATTACGGTCTTGACAAACTCTGTCTCAATAACATTATCCAGGACAATACTTATATGAAAGAATTCTTCTCCTACCGGATGATGGCAGAGGCAGGAGCCGTCGCCCCTCTCTGCAGTTATGTAAACATTTCCGTAAACGGAGAACCCTGGGGGCTTTATCTGGCTGTGGAGGGCATCGAAGAATCCTTCCTCACCCGCAATTATGGGAGTGATTACGGCAAACTCTATAAACCCGACAGCATGGATATGGGCAGCGGAAACTTAAAAACTTCTGGCAGCAGGCCCAGCGTACAGCCGGGAATGTTCCCCGGCCAGCAAAGAAATGCACCCTCTGAGGGCATGGCAGACGGACAATCCCTGATGGGAAACAGCGATGTCCTCCTACAGTATACGGATGACTCCCCTGCCAGCTATCCCAATATTTTTGACAACGCCAAAACCGAGGTTTCCGACAAGGATAAAACGCGTCTGATCGAATCCCTCCAAAAGCTTGCAAACTTAGAAGATCTGGAACAGACTGTCGATACGGACAGTGTGATTCGTTACTTCGTCGCCCACAATTTTGTCCTGAATTTTGACAGTTATACCGGCTCCATGATCCACAACTATTATTTGTATGAAAAAGACGGGCAGCTTTCCATGCTACCCTGGGATTACAATCTGGCCTTTGGAGGCTTTCAGTCTGCAGGCGACGCAGACTCCCTGGTCAATTATCCCATTGACACCCCTGTTTTTGGCGGCGCCGTAAATGACCGTCCCATGCTGGCCTGGATTTTTTCTGATGAAACTTACAAAGAGCTTTATCACCAATATTTTTCCGAATTCATCTCTGAATATTTTGACAGCGGCAGATTTGCCGCAGAAGTGGATTCCATCACTGCGCTGATCTCCCCTTATGTAAAGGAAGATCCCACCAAGTTCTGTACGTTTGAAGAATTTGAGAAGGGCGCAGACACGTTAAAAGCCTTTTGTCTGCTCCGGGCGCAAAGCGTTCGAAACCAGCTTAACGGCACCATCGGCCTGACGGCAGACACTCAGGAAGCGGATACCTTTATCCGGACAGAAAACCTCTCCATCTCTGATATGGGTTCCATGGAAGGCTCTGGTGAACAAAGGGGCAGCGGCAGACCGGCTGAGGACAACACTAGGACAAACAGCGCCAATACTCCACCAGAGCTTCCGGATAGTCTGGAATTGCCAGCCGATTTGCAAATGCAGGCTGGTCCTAGAGCTTCCTCTGTTCCAGAGACCCCTGAAGATTCCCCGGTAATCCCTGTACTCCTGACCGGAGTCTCAGCCCTGGTACTTCTTGGCGGGCTTCTCTTTGCAGGGCTCTTTAAGCCGCGGATCTAAGTCCGCCCCCTCCAGACGGTTCAGATACCGGCTAAAGCAGATATACGTCACGACCACAGTAATGATGTTGGACACCGGCTCCGCCAGAAACACGCCGATGGCTCCCATAAAGAAAGGAAAGATGAGCACCAGAGGGAGCAGCACAAAAATCTTGCGCATCAGCCCGAAAATCAAAGAAAGCTTCGCATTTCCCATGGCAATAAACATGTGCTGATTCATCATCTGCATCCCCAGCACAAAGTTCAGACTAAACGCAATCCTTATGGAGCTGGCGCAGGTGGAAAGCAGGGCCTCGTCTGTAATGAAAAGTCTGGCTACCTGGCTGGGGAATACCATAAAAACAGCCCACATGACCACAGCACAGGTCAAAGAGCAGATCCGTCCGTAATTGATCGTCTTCCTCATGCGGCTGTAATCTCCCGCCCCGAAGCAGTAACCCACAATAGGCTGGGCTCCCTGGGTCACCCCCTGAAGGGGCATAAAGAAGATTTGATACATACTGTATACAATGGTCATACAGCCTATATACTGATCTCCTGTTGCAATATCCGGACTCCAGTGACGCAGCAGGAGATTGATCAGGATCTGCACCAGACTGTCGTTGGCCAGAAACACAAAGCTGGAAACTCCCAGTGCGCAGATCCGTCTCGCATTCTCCCATTTTATCCGCATATCCTTCAGCCTTGTGCGAATGATCATCTTCTTAGAAAACAGAAGAAGAAACAGCACCCAGAGAGCGGAAACGGACTGGGAGATCACAGTCGCCACTGCCGCTCCCGCGATTCCCATATCCATGATATAGATAAACACAGGATCTAAAATCAGGTTCAGCACTGCGCCGATGATCACCGTAATGGTCCCCAGCGTCGTAAAGCCCTGGGCGTTCAGAAAAGAATTCATGCCCATGCTGATCATAACAGGCACGGTCCCCAGCACATAGATCTGTAAGTACGAGGACGCATAAGGAAGAGCTGCCTCGCTGGTTCCAAACAGCAGGAGAATCGGGTCGCAGAACCCATAAAAAATTACGGTCAGAAAAACTCCCAGAGCCAGAAGAAGGCTCAGGGAATTCCCCTGCAAAACGGCTGCTCCCTCATAATCTTTTTCCCCCAGTTTGATGGAGAGCAAAGGCCCGCCACCCCGTCCGATCAGATAGCTGAAAGCCGTAATAATCAAGATAATGGGAAGGGTCAGACCCAGTCCCGTCAGAGCTATGGTTCCGACTCCCTCCATGTGTCCGATATAAATACGGTCCACCATGCTGTAAAGGGCATTGACGATCTGTGCCACCGTGCTGGGCACTGCGAGCTTTAAGAGGAGCGGCAGGATTTTCCCTTTTGCCAGCTGCTCCTCCATATCTCCTCCTTTCATGCCTCAGCCGCTTTCTTGTCCCAGGAATAAGTGGGATTCAAAGTCACGCTCCTTCCGCCGGACACCTCTATGGTGGTTCCTGTCATATAGGAAGCGCCCTGCCCGCAGAGGAATACCACCGGCGCAGCAATCTCTTTTGGCTCTGCCAGACGGTTTAACAAAGTTCCGGCAGCATTGTAATCCAACTCCTCCTGAGGGATCGTCGCCCGCACTGCAGGCGTCACCGTAAAGCCGGGCATCACACAGCAGACCCGCACGCCATAAGCTGCATATTCTCCTGCCAATGTCTGTGTCAGATTGACGATCGCCGCTTTCATAGGGCCGTACAGGGTGCTTCTTCCCGCTGTAGGGCACCGCGCCGCCAGCGAACTGATATTGACAATGGCTCCACCTTTATTTTTCATGTGACGGAAGGCCGCCTGTGCCCCGAACACGGCAGATTTAAAGCACACCCCGGTGATGAAATCAATGTCTTTTCCGGTAAACTCATCTCCGTCTTTAAACACGGTTGCTCCCACGTTGTTGACCCAGGCATCAATGCCTCCAAGCTTTTGTGCCGCCCGGCCGGCAAAAGCATAAAGCCCTTCCTCGCAGGTCACGTCCAGCGCTTCCCAGTAAACCTCTCCAAGCTCCTTCATCTCCTCACAAGCCGCCTTAAGCTCGTCCTCTTTTCTTGCACAGACGGCAATCTTTGCCCCCTCTCTCAGAAAGGTTTCTGCCACTGCACGGCCAATCCCTTTGCTTCCCCCAAGCACGACTGCTGTTTTCCCTTTCAGTCCCAGATCCATACGAAAAATCTCCTCCTATCATTGGTCTATTTACTTTTCACTAATCATATCACATCGACTTAGAATTGAAAAGCAATATTATTTATCCGTTTCCTCCCCTGCAAACTCACCGGCATTTTTTTCTTCCTGCACCCGGATCCCATGATAGAACATGTAACTTAAGGGCGTCGGGATTCCAAGCTCCTTTCCAAGGCGCACCATCGTACCGGCAAAAAGCTCCACCTCCGTCTTTTTCTTCGCCTCCAGATCCTGCAGGGTTGACGGTTTATTCCAATAGGGAAGTCCCTTTACAGTCGCCTCCTGGTTTTCAATGTCCGACTCATTCAGATCCACCCCCAGTCTGTTGGCAATGGCCATCACCTCCCGCATGGCCTCCCGGCGGATCTCATTGGCAGAGTCACTGGCGCGGAAGGCTCCAAATGGAATCCCAAGCAGCGCACAGGTCATATTCTCCCCCACATTGCACATGTATTTAAACCAGAGCCCCCGCTTCATGTCGTCATCAATCTCATAGGGGATATCACAGGCTTCCAAAAATGCCTTCACTGTCATGACCCTGGGAGTAAGCGCCCTGTTTTTCTCCTCTCCGAAATGGACCTTACCCCAATACGGATCAAAATCAGCCACGCCATCCTTCATGACAATGGACATACGCATGTAAGAATAAAGAACATGGTCCCAGCCATAGGCCGCCGCCACCTTCTCTTCGCTCTCGATCCCGTTCATCACGCAGAGGATCTGGGTCTTTTCTCCCACCAGGTTCCCAATGTCCTGGATGGCCTGGGAAAGCCCCATATCTTTCATTGCCATAATGATCAGGTCTGCTTTGGGGCCTTCTTCTTCTGGCGTCCGAACAGAAAATTTATGAGTTACCCCATTGATGGTCACGCCATCCCTCTCCAGTCTTTCCTTCCGCGCTCCTGAGGCCACCACCTGAAAATGCTCCCTGCCAAGATAGGCCTCCATCCTGGGCGCAAAAAAAGAACCCATGGCCCCAAGACCGATGAGAGCCGCATATTTTATCTCTGTCATCCTACTACCTCCAAATTTTTTATACGGCTCTATCATACCTTTTTTGTGGGTTCTTTTCAAGTATCCTTCCCAACCTCCTCAGTGGAGATTTTTCAGAAACGCCAGTATCTCGTGGGCCAGAAGGGGCATGGCTGACAGCACAAGGAGCAGCAGCCATTCTGTAAAGGCCAGAGAACAGGTTCCGAATACACCGATGAAATAAGGAACCTCTGTGACCAAAAGCTGAAGGAAGATTCCCAGAACTACAGCCAAAAGCATCATCTTATTGTTCCTATGGTTCATCCGAAGCAGTGATGTCTCCACATCTCTCATGCCGATGGCATGAAAAAGCTGAGAAATCCCAAGGACCGTAAAGGCGTAAGTCTGGCAGCGGCCAAGAAAGGCGCCGTCCCCCATCAGCATGCCAAGGTTCTCCACTGTAATCGGCAGTCCTGCCCGCATGAGATTTCCCAGAGGGAGCTGCAGAAAAGCCGCTGTGCTGATGAAGGCGATCAGAAACCCGTAAAGCAAGGTGCAGCTCAGGCCGCCTTTTGCGAACAGGCTCTCATTTTTTGACCTTGGAGGCCGTTTCATGTAATTTTTATTCCCGTTCACATCCACGCCCAAGGCCAAAGCCGGGAGAGAATCAGTAATCAGATTGATCCATAAAATATGGCTGGGCTTTAAAGGAGACGGCAGCCCTAAGCTGATGGCAGCCAGCATGGTAATGATCTCCCCAAAATTGGAGGACAGCAGAAAGAGGACTGACTTTTTGATATTTTCGTAAATTCCTCTTCCCAGGGCAATGGCCTTTGTGATCGTGGCGAAATTGTCGTCCGTCAACACCAGATCTGCCGCATTTTTCGCCACATCTGTCCCTGCCATTCCCATTGCCACTCCCACATCCGCCACTTTTAAAGAGGGGGCGTCATTGACCCCATCCCCGGTCATGGCCACAATTTCCCCTGCCTTTTTATAGGCAGACACAATCCGTACTTTGTGCTCCGGAGCCACATGGGCAAAAACACGAAGCCAGGGCAGCCGTTTTCTAAGGGCCTCCTCAGAAAGTGTGGAAAGTTCCTCACCGGAAATGCATTCCTCCGCCCGGTCTGCGATGCAAAGCTCCTTTGCAATGGCAAAAGCTGTGTCAGCCCGATCCCCGGTAATCATAACAGTCTTTACTCCTGCCCTCCGAAACTGCGCCACCGCCTCCGCCGCTTCCGGGCGCACCGGATCATACATTCCCGCCATTCCTACAAAAATCAAATCCTGTTCCATGGGAGCCTGTGCGTCCCGGTACATGGCAATGGCCAGAACCCGCAGGGCGGCTCCAGTAAATTCTTTTAAAACCCGGCCGATCTCTTCCCTGTCCTGCCTGCCCATCAACACTGCACGGCCTTCCCTCCACACAAACCGGCATCTGGCCAGTACTTCGTCAGGCGATCCTTTTGTATAGGAGATCCGGTTTCCCCGGTCCGCGTGGAGGGTTGTCATCAGTTTTCTGTCTGAATCAAATGGGCGTTCATCCCTCCTCGGCATACTCCGCTCCAGTTCTCTTCGGTACAGGCCATGAGCTGCCGCCATATCAAGAAGGGCAAGCTCCGTCGGATCCCCCAGCCGTTCTGTCGTTTCCTGCCCTTTCTCCGCTCTGCGTCCTTTCAGGCTGCCGGCCGGCGATGTCCCCGGCCGAAGGACCTCCGCATCGTTGCAGAGGGTAAAGCCCTGGAGAAAATGCCGGTCCAAATCACATTTAAGCTCTCTGGGCCCGCAGCTGCCTCTCCCTGTGTAACATCTCGCCACCGTCATCCTATTCTGGGTCAGGGTGCCGGTCTTGTCGGAGCAGACCACACTGACACAGCCTAAGGTTTCCACACTGGGCAGCCGTTTCACAATGGTATTTACCTTGACCATCCGGGAAACACTGAGTGCCAGCACCATCGTCACAATAGCCGGGAGGCCCTCCGGGACTGCCGCCACTGCGAGGGAAATAGCTGTAATCAACATCTCCGGAATATCCCGCCTCTGCCACACAGCGATCAAGAACAGCAGGACACAGAGAATAATGGAAAGGATGCTTAAAACCTTTCCCAGATCAGCCAGTCTTTTTTGGAGCGGTGTTTTTTCTGTCTTTGTATTCTGAAGCATTCCGGCAATCTTCCCGATCTCTGTCTCCATGCCGATGGCTGTCACAATCCCCTCTCCGCGCCCGTAGGTGACATTGGTAGACATATAAGCCCTCGAATCTTTGCCCACACTCTTTTCTACAGGAACGGATTCTCCGGTTAACGCCGCTTCCTCAATCTTCAGATTGACCGCTGTTTTTAAAAGCAGGTCTGCCGGGACCTGACGCCCCGCCTCCAGGCAGACAATATCCCCCGGGATCAGACTGGAGGCTGGAACCTCCCGCACCCGCTCTCCTTCCTTTAAAAGAGCTTTGGGGCTGGACAGTTTTTTCAGAGCTTCCAGGGCCCTAGCTGCCTTCCCTTCCTGGATTACACCTACAAAGGAATTGAGAGTAATGACCACAAGAATGATCGCCATATCCCCGTATTCCTTTAACAGTGCGGAAATGGCTGCCGCCGCCATCAAGATATAGATCAGAGGACTGTTTAACTGTTCCAGAAAACGAACGAATACGGAAAGCCGCCTTTCTTCCTCCAGCACATTCATTCCCCGCCGGTATCCGGCCTGTTTTACTTTTTTCTCCGCCACCTTGACCCTCCCGTTTTTCCTTTCACGGGCAAAACCCGTTCGTCCTGCCAAGATATGGATTTTAAACTGCTCTTTCCGTATATCCACATGGCCCGTCCAGGACTTTTATCATAACCTATGAGGACAGACAGAAAAATATGTGCTATAATATCCAAAAGAAAGGAGTTTTCCATGCCCAGTATTATCAGTTCTCTTTCTTATCAATATAAACGATTAAACCATGCCAAAGATGATCTGAAAAAATGTCTCATCTCAAAAAAGCACGGCGCCTCAAAGGACATGCTGCCGCCAAAAGCTCTGAAAAACCATCATCAGGTTCAGGTTTCTGCCAAATCCGGCCGCCCTGTCTACTATGTGGATTTTGAGAAAGCGGAGGAAAAGCCTTGTATCTTTTATTTCCATGGCGGCTCTTTTTTGACAGGGCTTTCCAAAAAGCACTGGCGATTTGTGAGGCGGCTTCTCTTTGGTACTGGCTGCCCTGTCGTCATTCCCGATTACCCGTTGATTCCGGAATACACCCACAAGCGGATTCTATCTTTTTGTATGGAGGTTTATCTGGAACTGACTGAGACATGCCCCCATGGGGTGATCCTGATCGGCGACTGTGCCGGAGCGAATCTGGCCATGGCTTCCGCCAAGTCGGCTGTTCAAAAAAAGAGCCGGATTCCCAACCAGCTCCTCTTACTCTCTCCATATCTGGATCTTTCCGGAAACAATCCAATCAAAAATGTCCTTGCTCACCGAGATCCTCTGCTGGAACCGGAGAGCTGTCAGGAAGCCGCGCTCCTCTACGCGGGAAGCCGTTCTCTCACAGACCCCCTCGTCAGTCCTGTGTTCGGCTCCATGAAAGGACTTCCCAAGGTCACCGTGTGGACCGGCGACAGCGATATTCTCTACGCAGACACGCTCCTTCTAAAAGAAGCGCTGAAGAAATCCCATACGCCCTATCACATTTACACCTATCCGAATATGGTCCATGACTGGATGTTCGAACGAATCCCAGAGGGCAGGAAGGCACTGCGGCAGATCGTTATGACCATTCGGGAGTATCTGTAAAAATTTCTTTCCTGTTCAGGCTCATGGAAGAAAAACGATTCTCCTTCTGAGTTTTATCTAAAACAACGCCCATCCCTTCCGACGGCTAAATGATAGGAAGGGATGGGCGTTGTTTGAAAGCCTCTCTTTTATTTAAAATATTCTACGCCGGACTCAAACACTTTGAGATCCTGGTCGCCGTAAATGTTGACAGCCACGGACTCTCCTCTTCGCTCGATGTGAGCCATTTTTCCGAAAATACGTCCGTCAGGGCTTGTGATTCCCTCGATGGCCTGATAGGAGCCGTTGGGATTCCACCCTTCGTTCATGGTGGGCATGCCGAACTCATCCACATACTGAGTGGCAACCTGGCCGTTTGCAAAGAGTTTTGCAAGCCACTCTTCACTTGCCACGAACCGCCCTTCCCCGTGGGAGGCCGGCGTGCAGTAGACCTTCCCTAACTCTGCCTTCTGTAACCAGGGCGACTTACTGGACACGACTTTCGTGTATACCATTTTAGAAATATGACGGCCAATGGTATTGTAGGTAAGAGTCGGAGAATCTGTCCCCTGCTCCCTGATCATTCCATAAGGCACAAGCCCCAGCTTGATGAGGGCCTGGAAGCCGTTGCAGACTCCTAGCATCAGTCCGTCTCTCTCGTTCAAGAGCTTCCTCACCGCCTCCGTCATGCGGGCGTTTCGGAAAGCTGTCGCAAAGAATTTGGCCGACCCTTCCGGCTCATCGCCCGCGGAAAAGCCACCGGGGAACATGACGATCTGGGCCTTCGAAATGGCCTCCTCGAAAATCTCCACCGAATCGCGGATATCCTCCGCCGTGATATTCTTAAGAACTCTGGTGATCACGTCGGCTCCGGCTGCCTCAAAGGCCTTCGCACTGTCATACTCGCAGTTGGTGCCCGGGAACACAGGGATGAACACCGTGGGTTTCGCCGTCTTATGTCTGCACATGTATACGCTGTCTGCTTTGTAAAGGCTGTCCTTCACAGATGTCTGAGCCACACCAGACACCGTGGGAAACACCTTTTCCAGAGGTTTTTCCCAGGCCGCCTGCAAATTTGCAAGGCCAAGGTTCATGGAACCATATTCCACAAAGTCCTTCTCCGTCACCTCACCGATGACTCTGTAACGTCCTGAGAGCTCCGATACTTTTCCGTCCGGAACTTCTGCTATCAGATTTCCCCATCCTGCCGCAAACAGATCTTCCGGAGCCACATCATGCTCAATCTTCACACCCATTCGGTTGCCAAAAGCCATCTTTGTCACTGCCTCAGCGATGCCGTTTCGCTCCACCGCATAGGCGGACACAATTTTTCCTGCTTTGATATCCTCAAAAAACTTCCCATACTGATCCATGGCCTGGGCATAGACAGGCATATCGTATTCGTCCCGGTCAATGGTAAAAAGTACCAGTTTGTTTCCAGCCTTTTTAAGCTCCGGCGTGATGATGGTCTTATCACTGGCAACATCCACCGCAAAGGAAACAAGAGTCGGCGGCACATCCAGATCATTGAAAGAACCGGACATACTGTCCTTCCCGCCAATGGAAGGCAGGCCGAATCCCATCTGCGCATCATAGGCTCCTAAAAGGGCGGAGAAGGGCTCTCCCCACCTCTGCGGCTCCCCGGTCATCCTGCGGAAATATTCCTGGAAGGTAAAACGGATCTTCCGGTAATCGCCGCCTGCCGCTGCAATCTTCGCCACAGAAGAAACCACCGCATAAACTGCTCCATGATAAGGGCTCCAGGAAGAAAGATACGGGTCAAAACCATAGCTCATCATAGTTACCATATCTGTTTTTCCTTTTAATACCGGAAGCTTCGCCACCATGGACTGGGTTTCCGTCATCTGGTACTTCCCGCCATAAGGCATATAGACGGAGCCTGCGCCGATGGACGAGTCAAACATTTCCACCAGCCCCTTCTGGGAGCAGACGTTCAGATCCCCCATAGTCTCTGTCCACTTCGCAGAAGCATCACTCACCTTCTCCTTATCAAAAGGATTCCCCGCCCGGCCGGGAACCAAAACTGCCACGTCCGTCTCCTGATGGGCGCCATTGGTGTCCAGGAAAGCCCGGCTCAAGTCTACGATGACCTTTCCCCGCCAGGACATCACAAGACGGGGGCTCTCCGTCACCTCAGCCACGGGGACTGCCTCCAGGTTCTCTTCCTTCGCGTAGGCGAGAAATTGATCCACGTCTTTCTTGGCAATCACCACGGCCATCCGCTCCTGGGACTCGGAGATCGCGATCTCCGTGCCGTCCAGACCGGCATATTTTTTAGGGACCCTGTCCAGATCAATTTTCAGGCCGTCTGCCAGCTCGCCGATGGCCACAGACACGCCGCCCGCGCCGAAATCGTTGCATTTCTTGATGATATGGCTGACCTCTTCCCGGCGGAACAGCCTCTGCAGTTTCCGCTCTGTAGGCGCATTTCCCTTCTGCACCTCAGCCCCGCAGGTCTCAATGGATTTCTCCGTGTGGACTTTGGAGGACCCTGTGGCGCCGCCGCAGCCGTCTCTTCCCGTCCGTCCGCCCAGAAGGATAATGATATCGCCGGGATCAGAGGTCTCCCGGATCACTGCCCGCCTGGGAGCTGCCCCCATGACGGCACCGATCTCCATCCTCTTGGCCGCATAGTTTGGATGATAAATCTCTTTCACATAGCCAGTTGCCAGGCCGATCTGGTTTCCATAAGAGCTGTAGCCGTGGGCCGCCCCACGCACCAGCTTCTTCTGGGGAAGCTTCCCCTTCATGGTCTCAGACACCGGCGCCGTCGGATCAGCCGCCCCTGTGACCCGCATGGCCTGATATACATAAGTCCGGCCAGAAAGAGGATCACGGATGGCGCCGCCCAGACAGGTGGCTGCGCCGCCGAAGGGCTCAATCTCCGTGGGATGATTGTGAGTCTCGTTCTTAAAATTCACCAGCCACTCTTCCGTGACACCGTCAATCTCCACCGGAACTACAATGCTGCAGGCATTGATCTCGTCAGATTCTTCCTGGTCCTTGAGCTTCCCCTCTTTTTTCAGTTTCCGCATGGCCATCAGAGCCAGGTCCATCAGACAGACAAACTTGTCCTCCCGCCCTGCAAACAGTTCTGCCCGATCCGCCATGTATCTCTTATAGGTTGCCTCCATGGGCACCTTATAATCTCCCTCGCCGAAGGTCACATTCTTAAGCTCCGTCTGGAAGGTTGTGTGGCGGCAATGATCCGACCAGTAAGTGTCAAGTACCCGGATCTCCGTCATGGACGGTTCCCTGTGCTCCTCATTCTTAAAATAGTTCTGAATATGGAGAAAATCTTTGAAAGTCATGGCCAGATTCAGAGAATCATACAAAACCTTGAACTGGGTTTCTTCCATATCAGAAAAGCCTTCCAGGAGCTTCACATCCGCAGGCTCGTCAAATTTCGCAATCAAGGTTTCTGGAACCGCCTCTGACGCCTCTCTGCTGTCCACTGGGTTTATGCAGTGCTCTTTAACCGCTGTCTTCTCCGCCTCGGTCAAAGTCCCTTCCAGAATATAGGTAGTGGCGCTTCGGATCACCGGTTCTTCATTCTCATTCAGAAGCTTCACACACTGTTCCGCAGAGTCAGCCCTTTGGTCAAACTGTCCCGGCAGGTATTCCACGGAAAACACCACGTCCTCTGCCCCTCTCTCAAAATCCCCTTCATAGAGGATGTCCACCGGCGGCTCAGAAAAAATCGTCCCCTTCGACTTCTCATAAGTCTCATCGGACAGATTCTCCACGTCGTAGCGAATCAAAACCCGCACATCCCTCACTGTCCCGATCCCCAGGTAGCTGCCAATCTCTTCCTTCAGCTCCCTAGCCTGAATAGCAAAAGGCTTCTTCTTCTCCACATAGATACGTCTCACGCTCATAGGTATCCTCCATGCCCTCCTGTATATATCATTGATAGTGACTCCGAACCACCTGGAAAATGGAACGTCTATGAGTTCCTTCTCTTTCGCTCCCCATTTCCAAACTGAGCTATACTCGAATTCATTATACCAGAACAAAGGGAAATGTCAAACAAGGTATTTTCCCCAGCTTTAGAAGCGATAATTTTATTGAAACCCTTAAAAAAAAATGGTATTCTATTAATCAATACCATTTCGGAGGCCCCCATGAATCCAAAGCTCATAAAGAACACGTTCCCAAAGATCCTGACTCTGCTCTGTTTTCTGGCTCTTCCCGCCCTTTTTTATGTCCTGACAGCCTACTTGACAGCGGCCGTTTTTCAGGTGCTTCTTTGCTCTATAGAAAACCCCTCCAATGCCGCCCGTTTTCTGGAAACAAATCTTCCTATTATATATTCTGGCTGTGCCGCGATTTTTACCCTCTCTATTCTGGGTCCTCTTTATCGCTCACTGAAAAAAAACGGCAGCCTCCCCGCCTCGTCAAAACGGAGATTTCCTGTCTCCGGCTATCTCTATGTAATCGCGTTCGGTGCGCTGGGAGCTATTTTCTTTAATCTCTTCATGGAACTTTCCAGACTTCCTGAACTTCTCCCCACATCCGGGACCATTGAAGCTGCCGCCGGCGACGTCAATCCCCCTCTTCATTTTCTCGTCGTCTGTCTGATTCTCCCCTCTGCTGAAGAATTGGTCTTCCGGGGTTTCGGTTACTTCGGGCTGCGCCGCCTGTTCAGCCCTATCTTTACCAGCGTCTTCACGGCCGCCCTCTTTGGCATCTTTCACGGCAATGCGCCTCAGACCTTTTACGGCTTCTGCATGGGGCTTCTGCTTGCCCACGCCACCGAACATTGCTGGAACCTGACCTTTCCCCTTCTCTTTCACTGGGCCGCCAATCTTACCTCCTTTTTCTTCCTGCAAGACCCCGCCGGCCAGCCTCTACTCTACTCCATACCGATCCTGGGCCTATCCGGGATGGGATGTGTCTGGCTCTTTTACCGGATAAAAAATTGTAATGGGCTTTGAGTACCATCGGTTGACAAAGACACACTCGCTCCAGTCTGCATGATTTGCCGGTTTTTCCGCGTTGTCCTCTCTCCGCGTACATCCAGTACGCCTCTGTCGTCCGCCTTGAAAAACAGCCAAATCACTACAGGTGGAGTCGGAAAGAGGGGAATTCCTCCTTCTCCGACCGTGTATGCTCTTGTCAACCGATGGTATGATCATTATTTTCTCAAGCTGCACGTAAAAAACAGATCACTGTCATTTCTGAAAATTTGTCAATTTCCGCCAAATTTCTCCCCGGATCCATGGGCTTCCACCACTGCCAGAGCGTCCATGGAGATTTTCATGATATCCCTCGTCATGTCCTCACTCAGATTCATTCTCTGCGCCACCTCAGAAAGAGTCGCTTCCCGTCCAAGTTCCTTTACCAATTCCTCCGTGGCCTCCATAATGGCATTGGCCTGGGCTGCCAGATAACTTCCCGTATCCTGTTCTCCCGTCTGTTCTGCCAGAGCCATATCCATGGCAGAACAAATTTCCCTCGTAATATATACGCCAAAATCACCGTCGTCAAACTCTTCCATAGCTGTGAGAAGGGCCATATTTCCCTCCTGGACCAGATCTGCCATGTGGACGCCCCTTCCGGAATACTCCTTTGCCAGCTCCACCACCCGTTTCAAATGTCCCTCAGCCAGTCGATTTCGTGCTGCCCGGTCTCCTGCCTTCAAAGCAGCGAGAAGCCCAGGAATCTCCTCTTCCGAAAGTTCCCGGATCGCCTGGATCTCTTCCAGGTACATCTTATAACACCTGGAATCTTCCCCTGTCAGCCCCTTTCCAGACGTTTTCTTTGCCGTTCCCTGTTCTTCCTCACTGCCCCTCAGATACGCAAGGCTTCCACGGTCACTCTCATGGCCCTCCACCAAAATCTGGTTCAGCTCCAGGTAACTGTAGATCAGCCTCCACTGTTCTGGGGTAAGCTCCCATCCCGGAAAGCATTCCCGAATCTCTCGTTCTGTCACCTGAAGTCCGGAGGCCTTCGCCAGTAGCAGAAGGTCACCCAGAGCGGCTTTAAATTCGGTTTGATCACTCATAATCTATACTCCTCTTTGTTTTTGGTTCCGGGCCGTCGGCGTCTTCCCAACGTTTCCTTACACGTTAAACAGCGCTGTCGCAATGGAAAAATAAATGGTGATAGCTGCAGCATCCACAAAAGTCGTGATCAGAGGCGCCGCCATCAGAGCCGGGTCCAGCTTACACCGTTTCGCCAGCATGGGCAGGCTGCAGCCAATTAACTCCGCCAGAGTCACTGTGCAGACCAGAGTGATCCCTATCAGAACAGCCAGCTTCAAATCTTGCTGGTACATGATATAAACCCGGATCCCGTTGACAATGGCCAGGGTGGTGCTCACCAGCGCCGCCACCCGGATTTCTTTCCAGATGACCCGGAGTGCATCCCGCAGCCGAATCTCGTCAATGGCCATGCCGCGGATGATCAGTGCTGAACTCTGGGAACCGCAGTTACCACTGGTATCCATCAGCATGGGAATAAAACCAACCAAATGGGGAAGCAGTGCAAAGGCTGCCTCATATTTGTTGATAATCAATCCCGTAAAAGTGGCGGAAAGCATCAGTGCCAGAAGCCAGGGAATCCGGTTTCTGGCATGGCGGAACACAGAAGTTCCAAAATAAGAATCCTCACTGGGGGCCACAGCCGCCATGAGGGCAATATCCTCCGTCACCTCATCCTGCATAACCTCCATGGCGTCGTCCACGGTCACGATTCCCACCATACAGCCTTCCCGGTCCACCACAGGCAGGGCAATGAGACCGTATTTGCGTACCAGCTTGGCCGCTGTCTCCTGATCGTCATGGGTATTGACCGTAATAATGTTGGACTCCATGATCTCCTCGACACTCTTTCTCTCATCAGAGATCAGAAGGGCCTTTGCCGTCACAATCCCCAAAAGCTTTTTATTCTGGATCACGTAACAGGTGTAAATCGTCTCACTGTCAATACCAACTCTGCGGATCTTCTCCAGGGACGCCTTTACCGTCATATGGGGCTTTAAATCCACATACTCTACGGTCATAATGCTTCCCACACTGTCCTCCGGGTAACTGAGGAGCAGGTTCAGTTGCCGCCTGATCTCCCAGTCTGTGTTTGCCAGGATCCTCTCCACCACATTGGCCGGCATCTCTTCCAAAAGGTCTGCCGTATCATCCAGGAACATATCATCAAGCACTGCCCGAAGCTCCCGTTCTGTCAGAGCTTCCACCAAAATCTGCTGTTCTCTGGACTCCATGCAGCTGAATGTTTCCGCCGCTTCCTCCTTGCCGATCAGCCGGAAGGCCATGAGCATCTGCCGCTCCGGAAGCTCCCCCAGAAGCTCAGCCAGGTCCACCTGATTCATCTCAGCAAAAGATTCCTTGATTTTCTTATACTGCTTGGCCTCAAGCAGCTCATAAATTTCTCTCTCAGTCATGTTCTGCCTCCTTTTCTGTCCTATTTTCTGTACGCAAAACATGAACGAATAGTCCTCTATTTCCTCAAACAATCCTGCTTTTGCAGAATTCCGCCTGCGGCGGGCTTACGGACCTCCTCCGTCATGCTTTGCCTGCGACTATTACTGCCATCTGGATCCATAAACTCACCACCTTTTCTCTAAACGCTTCTTCAATAGAAAGAGCATAAGGAAAGAAAAGGCACGTCCGTGACATGGTGACGTGCCTTTCCGCTCACTTTATTTATACTATATTTTTCTTTTCCCTGTCAACCCGTTTAGGAAAGTTTTCAGGCGTCCATCTCCACCTTCACCTGATCCAGATGCCAGATCTCATCCACATACTGTTTGATAGTCCGGTCAGAGGTAAACTTGCCGGAGCAGGCCACATTCATGATGGCTGCCTTTGCCCACCACTTCTCATCCCGGTAAGCCGCATCCACCCGCTTCTGGGCCTCGGCATAGGAACGGAAATCCTTCAGATTAAAATAGGTGTCCGCCTTGTCCGTGCTCTGGGTGTTCAGCAGAGAGTTGTAAAGGGCGCGGAACAGTTCTGTGTTGTGGGGCGCATAGAAGCCGTTGATCAGCTGCATCAGCACCCGGCGGATATCCTGGTCGTTGTTGAAGATATCCATGGGATTATAGCCGCCGTGGGTCTCATAGTTAATAACCTCGTCGGAGGACATACCGAAGATAAAGGCATATTCCTTACCCACTTCCTCCACAATCTCCACATTGGCGCCATCCATAGTGCCAAGGGTCAGGGCTCCGTTCAGCATAAACTTCATATTGCCTGTGCCGGAAGCCTCCTTGCTGGCGGTAGAAATCTGTTCGCTCACATCAGCCGCCGCGAAAATCCACTCCGCATTGGACACCCGGTAATCCTCAATGAACACTACCTTGATCTTTCCGTTAATGGACTTGTCGTTGTTGATTACATCCGCCACAGAATTGATCAGCTTGATGGTCAGCTTGGCGATCTTATAGCCCGCAGCCGCCTTGGCGCCAAAGATAAAGGTCCTGGGAACCATATCCATCTCCGGATTATCCTTGAGCTGGTTGTACAGGTACATCACATGGAGAATGTTGAGGAGCTGTCTCTTGTACTCATGGAGACGCTTCACCTGCACGTCAAAAATGGAGCGGGGATCCACGTCAACGCCATTGTTCTCCTTAATATACTTCGCCAGGCGGAGCTTGTTCTGATACTTGATATTCATAAACTCCTGCTGACACTTGGGATCGTCCGCATAGACAGCCAGCTTCTTAATATGGGGCAGGTCTGTGATCCACTCGTCGCCAATTTTATCTGTCACCCAGTTGGCCAGAAGCTCGTTGCCGTGAAGCAGGAACCGACGCTGAGTTATGCCATTGGTCTTGTTGTTATATTTCTGAGGTTCCAGCTCGTAGAAATCCTTGAGAACCTTATTTTTAAGAATCTCTGTGTGCAGTCTCGCCACACCGTTGACGGAAAAGCTTCCGGCAATGGCCAGATGGGCCATTTTCACCTGCCCGTCATAGATGATCGCCATACGCTTTACCCTCTCCTCGTCACCGGGGAAAGCTTTGCGGATCTTCTCCACGAAACGGCGGTTGATCTCCTCCACGATCTGATAGATTCTGGGAAGCAGTCTGGAGAACAGCTCCAGGGGCCACTTTTCCAGGGCTTCGGCCATGATCGTATGGTTGGTATAAGCGCAGGTCCTGGTGGTGATATCCCACGCCTCATCCCAGTTCAGGCCTTCCACATCCAGAAGGACCCTCATCAGCTCCGGAACCGCTACCGTAGGATGAGTGTCATTCATCTGGAATACCACCTTCTCCGGCAGCAGATGAATGTCGTCATGATTCGTCTTAAATTTCTGTACGGCCCGCTGCACACTGGCGGAAATGAAGAAATACTGCTGCTTTAAGCGAAGCTCTTTGCCCGCATAATGGTTATCGTTGGGGTAGAGAACTTCGACAATGTTCTTTGCCAGATTCTCCTGCTCCACTGCCGTCCGGTAATCGCCTTTATCGAAAGAGTCCAGATTAAAGGTGTTGATGGGCTCTGCATCCCAGATGCGGAGTGTGTTCACCACATTGTTTCCATAGCCCACAATGGGAAGATCATAGGGCACGGCGCGGACAGACTGATAACCTTCCTGAATGAACTGGTTCCTGCCGTCCTTCCATTCCGTGCGGACATAGCCGCCGAACTTCACCTCGACCGCATACTCGTCCCGGCGAACCTCAAAGGGATTGCCGTCCCTCAGCCAGTCGTCCGGAACCTCCATCTGATAACCGTCCCGGATCTCCTGCTTAAACATGCCGTATTTATAGCGGATGCCGCAGCCATAAGCCGCATAGCCGAGCGTTGCCAGCGAATCCAGGAAACATGCCGCCAGACGGCCTAAGCCGCCGTTCCCAAGGGCATAATCCCTTTCCTGGTCCTCGATGACATTCAAATCAAGGCCCAGCTCGTCAAGGGCTTCCCTGACCCCGTCTCTGGAACAGATATTGATGATATTATTTCCAAGGGCGCGGCCCATGAGAAACTCCATGGACATATAATAAACCATTTTTGCGTCCTGCTTATCATATTGCTTGTGGGTGGCAATCCACTCGTCGATGATGATATCTTTTACCGCGTAGGCCACTGCCTGGAACACCTGCTTCGGTGTCGCCTCGGAAATGGTCTTCCGGTAAAGATTCTTGACATGGCTTGTCACTTCCCGTTTAAACTGTTCTTTATCAAACTGATAATTAGACATAACGATTACCTCCTGTTACTCTTATAATCCTGCGCCGCCATTTTCGTCTGCACCGCCCCTGCGGCTTCTCTTCTTATACGGTCGCTTTCTCCACACCAAGCATAACACGTTCGCCGTTAATATTCCAGTCTTTTTCGTATCCGGCGATCTTTCCAATATAAATTTCCTCGGCCAGAACCTCACTCCTGATCTCTTCCGTGTGGTTTTTTAAGATCTCGGCAATCTTATCATTCTCATCCTGGTACAGATGAATGTGATCCATAACCTCGAAGCCTGCCTCTTTGCGCATGGTCTGCACCTTGCTGATGATCTCCCGGACAAAGCCCTCCTCCAGAAGTTCCG
>JAAWBT010000039.1 GCA_022792835.1 Lachnospiraceae bacterium
CGGCCGGGCTCGTTGAATCCACGGGGAACCCAGGTGGGGGTGAGCTGAAGGACGCCCTCAACATCTTCAAACACTTTGCGAATCGTTTCTTTTGACAAAACAGTACCCTCCTTTATTAAAAAAATTTATATTGTGAACATTGAAAAACAGGCGGCAGTGCAGTATGTCGGACTACAGGCCAACCTACCTATAGATTACACTTATAAAAAAAAAATGTCAAGGTAAAACTGTCATTTTTCACATGAAACAAGTGAAAAAATTGGTTATTATGACTATTATTGTTAAGGGGATTTTTACTTGCCAAAAAGAACTTTCGGGAGTATGATAAAATTATAAAAAAACATGTTGGGTTGAGGTACTCAGAAAGGGAAAAGTAACATGGTAAGATTGCTGGTAATTGGAATCGTCAGTACATTATCAATCGGAATGGGAGCGGCTACAGCGCCTGAGCCCCAGACAGAGGCGCAGGTAGTAATTGAGACTGAGGCCCCTACAGAGGCAAAGAGAGAGGTTCAGGAAGTGACTCAGCCGGCCCCTACAGAGGCCCCTGCAAAGGTGCCGACAGAAGCCCCTACAGAAGCGCCGACAGAGGCTCCCACGGAGGCCCCTACAGAAGCGGCCGCTCCGGCTCCGGGCGGCTGTTATAATGGCGGCTACTGTGTGAACCATTACGATGGAAATTATGACGGATATTGCGACTACTGTAATATTGTATGGGGTTCTGCAGGACAGGGCGGGCATCATTCCGGACACCATGGACGCGGCGGAAGACATTGCAGATAAAGCATAGTAAGAACTGCGGCAAAAAGGCCGAATCTTCGATTATGTTTTCGAAGATTCGGCCTTTTGCGATGCGCTCAGATGGGTAGGATAATTTTATCCTATTGGACAATATGGGATACGCTTTGAATGTGTTCTGTCAGTAGTTTTTTACAAGTCAAAAAATCCCTTTTGGAGAGGGCCTCCATCAGATTTAAATGGGCATGGGCAGCCTCCGTAAAATCTCGGTTTTCCCAGGGGATTGACAGATAATTGGCTACCACAAAACGACCCTGGGTCCGTTTATATAAATCCGTCAGAAATTCATTGCTGCTTTCTTTTACCAGAAGCCTGTGAAATTCCAGGTCAGATTTGTTGAATCCCAATTTATCTCCGGCTTCCGTGCTTTTCAGGCCAGAAACAGCAAGTGTATTCAGTTCTTCACAGATTTTTTCAAATTCCGGAGTCTCGGAATATTTAAACATCTCATCCAGTGCGTAGAGTTCTAAAAGAATACGGACATCACACAGCTGTGCGATCTGCGTTGGAGTATAAACCGGAACCCGGACCCGTCCGTTTTTCAAAACCTCCAGAATTCCGTCATTGGCCAAAAGCTTCACGGCCTGTACGATAGGAGTGCGGCTGACACCATATTTTTCTGCAAAGGTGTCCAGGAGGATCTGCTCTCCCATTTTATATTCTCCTAGAATCAGTGAATCAATGATCTGATCATAGATGACAGTATCTAAATTTCTTTTAAGATTCATAGTTTCCCCTCGCTCATTACTTATCATCTGCTCCTATCATACATTAAAAATATTTTATTTACAAGAATTTTTAAAGCGGACAGAGGCATATTCCCATGGTCTGTTGAGGCTTCTAATAAAAAAATAGCATATGGAAGCCTCTCATGTCAACATTAAAAATAAATAATTAATAATAAAAAATAAAAAATTAATTGACAAATGCTTTTTGTGCGGTTATCATAAAAACAGAGACAAGAAACAGAGAAAATCGGCCAAACTTAACAAATGAAATCAGATAGTAAGTAGGCTCATTCTTGTTTCAACCATTATTTTAAAGTTAGGAGGAAGAAACGATGAAAAAAATGGTAGCTCTGGTGTTGTCAGTGATTATGGTCCTTGGCCTGGCTGCGTGCGGAGACGGCGGTTCTGAGGACAGCAAAAGCACCACAGCGGCAAAGAACGATGTGGAGCAGGAGACGGTACAAAGTGACGGTGAGACTCCGGATGTGATCAAGATCGGTGTGGTCTGCGCGATTTCCGGTACTTATGCCCAGGAAGGGGAATATGTAAAGGAAGCAATTGATCTTCTGAAAGAAGAGTTGGATGCAGCCGGCGGCGTGGAATGGAATGGAACAAAAATTCCGGTTGAATTTATCTATGAAGATAATGAAGGCGATGCGGAGACTTCTGTAAACTGCTTCAATAAGCTGATTGACAATGAGGGAGTGATGGCCATCATCGGACCGCCCATGAGCGGCTGTCTGATTGCGGCAGGCCCCATTGCTCAGGAGAATCAGGTTCCTACCATCGGGACCATGACCACAAACATCAAATGCACCCAGGTGGGAGATTACATATTCCGGGCATGCTTTATCGACAATTTCCAGGCAAAAGTGGCAGCCAACTGGATGATGTCCGAGGGATATACAGAAGTGGCGATTCTCTCCAACAATGCAGACGATTACAGCACGGGAATGGGCGATGAATTTGAAACACAGTTTAAGGCCCTTGGCGGGACGATCTTAGACAGGGAAACTTATGCGGACGCCGGAGGCGGGGATGTGAAAGACTTCAGTGTTCAGCTTACCAAGCTGAAAAATGCAGAGCCCCAGGCGATCTTTGCACCGGCCTATTATATGAACGTGCCGGATATTCTGGCCCAGGCCACCCAGATTGGGCTGAATGTGCCGATTCTCGGTACGGACTCTTGGGATACTCCCGATGTGCTGAGCCTGATTGACCCGGCCAATAAGAGTGATGTGTATTATATTTCTGCCTATTCGGCGCTGAACCCGGACGAAAAGGTCCAGGAGTTTTCCAAGAAGTTCAACGAGGCTTATGGAAAGACCCCCAACTCCAACGGAACCTTTGCCTATGATGCGGCGGCACTGGTTGTTCAGGCAATCAGCGAGGCCGAGACTTTAGACGGTCCCGGACTCCGGAATGCCATGGCGGCGATCGACTACAATGGCGTGACCGGCTCCACGACTTTTGACGAGAACAGGAATCCCATCAAAGATGCGAATATCCTGAAATTTGTCGGCAATGAGGTGGAATTTGTTACGACAGTGAAAGCTTCTGATCTGGCTGACTGATAAAAAACCGCGCAGGCTCTGAATTGACAGATTTATGATGAGGCAGGGCACAAAGGAGTGTTTTCCTGTGTGCCCTGCATTTTTTATACCAAAAGGAGGGATGCTTTACCATGACGATGATATTACAGATTCTGGTATACGGACTTCAGCTGGGAAGCACCTATGCGCTTCTGGCTTTGGGATATTCCATGGTATACGGGATTGTAGGAATGATCAATTTTGCCCACGGAGACCTTTTAATGGCCGGTGCATATGTTGCATTCTTTATTTTTGCGGCCTTTGAGACCACACCGTCCAATATGCTGATCATCATAGGGGTGATCTTGTTGACGATGCTGATTGTGGGCGCCCTGGGAGCTTTTATTGAGAAAGTGGCTTATAAACCTTTGAGGAACAAAGCGAGACTGAGCGCGTTGATCACAGCCATCGGTGTTTCCATGTTTATTGAAAACTTCCCCAGGGCACTGCCCTTTATCGGTCCCAATGCGAGAAGCTTTCCGGCGATCATTCCAGTTAAAGTGATCCAGGTGGGAGCGATCAATGTGACAACCATCCAGCTGGTCACCATAGGGGCGGCTGTGGCCCTCATGCTGGTGCTGTATCTATTTGTCAATAAAACGGTCTACGGAAAGCAGATGCGCGCAGTACAGCAGAATAAAGATGCGTCAGCACTTATGGGAATCAACGTAAATGGAATCATTTCCCTGACCTTCTTTATCGGGGCGGCCCTGGCGGCTGTCAGCGGCATCCTTTATGCCAGCACTTATCCGACGATCACTCTGACCATGGGCTCAACTCTGGGAATGAAAGCCTTCATCTGTGCAGTGCTCGGAGGGATCGGCGACATCCGGGGCGCCATGCTGGGCGGTTTTGTGCTGGGAATTGCGGAAATGTACGCGAATTATATCAATGCGGATTTCAGCTACGGCATTTCTTTTATCATTCTGATTCTGGTGCTTATTTTGAGGCCCCAGGGACTGGTGGGAAAAGAAACCGTGGAGAAAGTGTGAGGTGCAGAGCATGAAGAAAAAGACAAGAAAAGGAAATCTCATTGCACTGATTGTTGCTGCGGCATTTTATCTGATCGTGTCTCTGCTTAACCGGGCAGGGCTTGTGACTTCCTATTACTTACAGCTGATTATGGTGTCCTGTATCAATGTCTGCATGACAGTCAGCCTGAACCTGGTCAATGGGTTTACAGGACAGTTTTCTGTGGGGCACGCAGGCTTCATGGCCATCGGTTCTTATGTTTCCGGATACATTACAACCCAGGTCATTCCTGCGGGAAGTATCCCGGAGGCTTTTCAGATTCCAGTATTTTTGCTGGCGCTTGTCGCAGGCGGCCTTGTCTCCGGGCTTTTCGGGGCTCTGATCGGGCTTCCCACGTTAAGGCTTAGAGGAGACTATCTGGCCATTGTCACCTTAGGATTCGGAGAGGTGATCCGCGCCATTATCCGGCTGATTCCGGCTGTGGGCGGAGCAAGGGGAATGTCCGGGATCCCCAAATATTCTAGCTTTTTCCTGGTGCTTGTGATCACTGCCCTGATCGTGATTCTGTGCCGGAATATGGTGAATTGTGCTCAGGGAAGGGCATGCGTTTCCATCCGTGAAAATGAGATTGCGGCAAGCTGCCTGGGTGTAAATACCTTCAAATATAAAATGACAGTGTTTATTGTGGCGGCGGTGATGGCCGGGGTGGCGGGAGGCCTGTACTCCCATGCTTTGTGTTATACCCAGCCGGATCTTTATTCTTTTCAGAAATCCTGCGATTATCTGGTGTTTTTGTATGCAGGCGGCACTGCCAGTCTGACCGGTTCCGTGCTCAGTGCGTTTCTCCTCACATTCCTGCCGGAAGTTCTCCGTTTCCTGTCGGATTGGAGAATGGCAATCTATGCCCTGTTACTGATCGTGATCATGCTGCGGCTTCCCAACGGCCTTTTCGGAGGGCGGGAAATTCCTTTTATGCGGCGTAAAAACTATATTCTGAAAGAAGAGGCGGAGCACAGGTGACAGAAAATTTTGGAAAGAAAGGCAGATGCAGATATGGCAATTCTTGAAATTGATAATATAACAATGCAGTTTGGCGGGCTGGTGGCTGTGAAGGATTTTTCCTTAAAGCTGGCAGACGAAGAGATCGTTGCCATCATCGGCCCCAATGGCGCCGGAAAAACAACAGTGTTCAACATGATCACAGGGATTTATCAGCCGACAAAAGGCAGCATTACTCTGGGCGGGACAGATATGCGGGGGAAGAAACCCAATCAGTTTGCCCTGCAGGGAATTTCCAGGACGTTTCAGAATATCAGACTCTTTGGAAATGTGTCTGTGATTGATAACCTGATGATCGCACAGACCAGCAGTGTGAAATATGGGCTTGTCGGAGGATTTTTCCGAACACCCAAATTTATGCAGGAAGAGCAGAGGATGGCGGAAAAAGCATATGAGACTCTGAAGATCTTTCGGCTGGAGGATAAAAAGGATATTCTCGCCAAAAACCTTCCTTACGGGGATCAGAGAAGGCTGGAGATTGCCCGGGCGCTGATCACAGACCCCAAGGTGCTTTTGCTGGACGAACCCTGTGCCGGAATGGTGCAGAGTGAAATGGATGACCTGAAAGAAATGATCATGTTTGTGCGGAATCATTTCCACATTGCGATTATCCTGATTGAGCATCACATGAGCTTTGTCATGTCCATTGCAGACAGGATCAAGGTGCTTGATTTTGGTGAGACCATCGCAGAAGGGGCGGCGGCACAGATACAGACGGATCCAAAAGTAATTGAAGCTTATCTGGGAGGTGACTATCATGCCGATACTGAAGGTGAATGAGTTACAGGTGGCCTATGGAATGATCGAGGCGGTCAGAGGGATCAGCTTTGAGGTAAACGAGGGGGAGATCGTGACCCTGATCGGTTCCAATGGTGCGGGAAAGACCACAACCCTCCGGGCGATCTCACATTTGGAGAAGGCGAAGGGCGGAACCATTGAATTTATGGGAGAAAATATCGCAGAACGGCCTGCCCACGAAATCGTAAAACGGGGGATCGCCCACGTACCGGAGGGACGGCAGGTATTCCCTGGACTGAATGTGGAAGACAATTTGTTCATGGGCGCGCTGACCAGGCGGGCTGATACAAAGGGGGTCGCAGAGGACCTGGCAAAGATCTATGAGATCTTTCCGAGGCTTAAAGAGCGGAGAAAACAGGCGGCGGGAACTTTATCCGGCGGGGAACAGCAGATGCTTGCGGTGGGAAGGGCCATGATGACAAGAGGGAAGCTGATGCTTTTAGACGAACCTTCCATGGGGCTGGCGCCCATGATCGTGGACGAGATCTTTGAGACCATCGAGCTGATCCGGAAGGAGGGCATGACTGTGCTTCTTGTGGAGCAGAATGCGTTTAAGTCCCTGAAAATCGCAGATCACGCTTACATATTGGAAAACGGCCAGATCACGATGAAGGGGACCGGGAAAGAATTGATTGTGAACCCGAAAGTGAAAGAGGCCTATCTGGGCGTATAAAGCAGGAAAGAACACAGAGAAAAACGGAAAATTTTATATATTTATGGAATAGAGGAGAACGATATGCAGATTTCGGAATTGGCCAAGAGTATCACCAAGTCAAAAATCCGGGTGATGTACGATCTGGCGCGAAAGAAGGAAAACGTATTGAGCTTTACGGTGGGAGAGCCTGACTTTATGACGCCAAAGCCCATCATTGATAAGGCAAATGAATATCTGAGCAAAGGCTATACCAAATATACGCCGAACCCGGGGATTATGGAGCTCAGAGAGGCCATTGCGGAAAAATTCAGCCCGGCCTTAAAGCGGAAGATTGATCCGGAGACAGAGATCATTGTGACCGTAGGGGCAACGGAGGCGATTCTTGTGGCCATGCAGACCGTCATGAATCCCGGGGACAACATCATTTTGGCAGACCCTTATTTCACCAGCTATACCAATCAGATTAAAATCTGCCACTGCAGCGCCAATCTGGTGCCTGCAAAGGAAGAGAATGCGTTCTGCATGAGGGCGGAGGATATCGAGGCAGCGGTCAATGAGCGGACGAAAATGCTGCTGTTAAATTCACCCTGCAATCCTACCGGCGCAGAGTATTGCGTGGAAGAGCTGGAACAGATCGCAAAAATTGCAGTAAAGCACGATCTGGTGGTGATTTCAGATGAAGTCTATAATACCATCCGCTACACGGATGAGCCTTTTGTGAGCATTGCCACCATGCCGGGGATGGCAGAACGGACCATCGTTGTGAATGCTTTCTCCAAGGCTTACGCCATGCCTGGCTGGCGTTTGGGCTATGCCATCGGACCGGCAGAGCTGATTGGCATGATGCCAAAGACCCATGATGTGACAGTGGCCTGTGTCAATGCGCCTCACCAGTATGCGGGAGCATGGGCCCTGCGAAACTGCGATGAGGAAGTGGCCAGAATGCGGGAAATCTTTCGGAAAAGAAAGGATCTGATTGTGGCAGGGGTCAATGGGATTCCGGGCCTTAAATGTTTTGAGCCTAAGGGCGCCTTCTATCTGTGGATCAATATAAAAGAGTTTGGCGCAACTTCAGAAGAGTTCTGCTTTGATCTGCTGGAAGATCAGAGCATGGCGATTGTGCCGGGCTCCGGCTTTGGAGCGTATGGGGAAGGATATGTACGGATGACCTATGCGGCTGATGAGGCGGCAATCCAGGAAGGAATCCGGCGTCTGGAAGCCTATGTAAAAAAGCTGAGAGCAGGTAAGTGATAGGAGGAATTAAAAATAAAAAATTTTTAATTTTGATGTTGACAAAAATGCAAACCAGGGATACAATTAGGTTAAATTAAAAATAAAAAATTTTTAATTTAAATTCAGTGCAAAAGGGGTACTGAGAAAGAGGAAAGGAGAAAACAAAAATGGAAGTGAACAAGAATCTGAAAAAAGGCTATGGCATCACACCTGCAGCGAGGACCATCTGGAATGCAGATGAGACCTACAACAAAAAGGGAATGGAGACTTATCTGACCTGGCTTTTGGACAATGGAGCTCAGTCTTTGTCAATCGTGGGTTCCACCGGTGAGAACATGGCTATGAACGAGGAGACTCAGAAGGAAGTGCTGGGACATGTGGCCAGCTTTATCGACGGACAGGTTCCGCTGATCGGCGGAACGGGAAAATACGATACCTGCACAACTCTGGAGCTGAGCAAATTTGCAGAGGAAGCTGGATATGACGCACTGCTGGTGCTGCTTCCCTTCTACTACACTCCTCATAAGAAGGCAGTGCTGCAGCATTACCGCAATTTGAGAAAAGAACTGAGTGTGCAGATGTACATCTACAACAATCCCTGGTTCGCGGGCTACGAGTTAAATACTCCCGAGGTTCAGGAATTGATCGCAGACGGCACCATCCAGGGAATCAAGGCAGCCCACGGCGATCCCAACAGAGTCCATGATCTGAAGTATTACATGGGAGACAAGATCACCGTATTCTACGGACATGATTACTGTGGTCTGGAAGCCTACTGCGCAGGAGCAGACGGATGGCTGTCAGGACTTCCGGCAATTCTTCCCAAGCAGTGCCGTGCAATCCAGGATGCCGTAGAGGCGAAGGATCTGGATGCGGCAAGGAAGGCTCAGAACAATATCATTCCTTTCCTCAACTACTTCCTGTACGACAAGGAAAACGGAGTGCCCCATTGGCTGGAGATCTGCAACTATACGCTTACGGCCCAGGGCTTAAATGTGGGACTTCCCAGAAGACCTGCCGGCGATCTGGACGACGCCAACAAAAAGAAAATCGAAAAACTTCTGGCAGATATGGATTAATCTGCTGGTTACCTTGCCACAAAGGGGCCGTGATCTTTCAAAGATTACGGCTCCTGCCGCATCGGGCCCCCCTTGGCAGGAGAAGAGGATAGATTTATGATACTCAGGAATTAACAAAGATTGACTCCTGTCAACAGTTCATATATAATTGTTAGTATTATACCTTAAATTCTGAGAAATCATGTAGGATAAGACATATGAGAGAAATTCAGAGGATATCAATCACAGACGCGGTAGTGGAAAATGTGAAAGAATTAATTGAATCCGGAGAGTACGAGCCGGGGCAGAAGCTTCCAACGGAGGCGAAGTTGTGCGAAATGCTGGGTGTCAGCCGCACCAGCGTCCGGGAAGCCTTCCGGGTGCTCCAGGCGCTGGGGTATGTGGCAATCAAAGCCGGGAAAGGCGCTTTTGTGGCGGAAAAAAAGCCGAGTCAGGGAGAAAAAACCCTTTGGTATGAGGCAGATAATGCGAAATTTTCGGATTTCATGGAAGTCCGTTACGCGCTGGAACCCTTGGGGGTCCGTCTGGCTGTGGAACGGGCATCAGAAAAGCAGATTGCAGAGCTTTCGGAAATCCACGATTCTTTTGTGAAAGCAAATGTAGGACATGACATGGCGAAGTTGATTATGCTGGATGAACTTTTTCATACGAAGATTATGTCCTACACAAGAAATCCTCTGCTGGTCAACATCAACAAACAGCTCCTGGAAAATTTCCGCGTATACCGGGGAGAGTCGTTTATGAACAGCGAAATATATGGAAATGCAGTCATTCCTCATGGAAGGATTCTCCAGTGTTTTGAAAATCATGATCCAAAGCAGGCGGTCCTGGAAATGCAGCGCCATCTGGATATTACCAATGAGGATATGCTGCAGCTGCATAAAATGAAATAGCATAGATTTAAAGGGAGGAAAGTAATCATGGGTATTCGTGGAGTTTTAGGGAACCAGCCATATCACACATCAGGGCAGATACGGAGCGGCTTTGGCGCTCCTCCAATTGAATGTAAGTCTGTATATGAAGCGGACCCGACAGCAGTTATCCGAAAAGAAGCGGACGGGATTGTGGCAAAATCCTATTATACGGAAGAGGAAGCCTTGTGGAACCAGTACATGAAACAATACCGGGATTCTTTAAAAATCGTGGACGGAAAACTGGAGGTGAACGGCGACCCCCGTAACGTTCTGTTGGGAAAAGTTTCGGGAGAAGAACTGGAACAGTATCGGCTAAAGCTGGAGCAGGAAGGTATTGGGGACGAGATAGACTGGCGTGGAGTGGAAGCCGATTTTAAAAAGATGGATGTGAATCTTGACAATGCGGGCCATCTGAATACTAAGATTGACTACATTGCCTCCCGCTATGCCGTCTTAAAAGACAGGATTGAAAAAAATTATTCTGGTGATGAAAAGGAGCAGCAGCTATCCAGGCTCAATGAGATAATGGACAGCGCCAAGAAAACAATCGTGGATTCTTACAGTGATTCCGTTGGAAATTTCTATGAGGAATACGGGTATTCCGGAGCAAAAGCAGAGTTATCGGAAAGTCTGTCAAAAGGGATTGATCAGAGAATCTCTCAATATGAGGACCATTTGCAGAAAAGTGAGTCCTACGCTGGCCTGGGCGATACGACAGCAAAATGGTTACAACAAGATGACGGCTATATGGCAGCGCGCCTTCGGGAAGACATGGCCGCCTATGGCGGTAGGTCAGCACAGATAGAGGAGACAGGTTATACCCTTCAGGATCTGGAGGCAGCCGGGGGGTATGCAGCAGAGTGCAGAGAAAGGCTGGATAATCAAGGGACATTTTGGTCAGACAATGAGCAGCGCATGGGATTGGATCTGGCTGTCCAGGGAATGAAAACCGATTATCTGACAAAGCAGGGGAACTTAAGCGCAACTATGCAAAGTCTTTTACAGGATACCTTCCAAAATTATAAAGACAAATATGTAGATTTGCTGGAACAAATGCTTAAGGAAAAGGCCGCACATTTTAATACCCCAATGAAAACCAGTGTTGACCGGCAGGAAATAGCGGCGGTTTACGAGTATACCATGAATCAATACCGCCAATCAGAGGATATTCTGGACGCCTTTACCAAAGGCGCCAAACGCGCACAGTCGATCTTTGAGTCAAACTTTTCCGACAGGGCGGGAGCCCCTGGAAGCTATTCGGCAAAATATGAGTGGGACAATTTTTTTGAGCAATCCCAATATACAGGTATCGCAAAAGACAATACGATGTATGAAGAGTATAGAAAATCAATCAGCCGCTTTATCCAGAGTTTAGAATCTGATGACAATAAAAAGATTCACCTGCTTTTCAACAGCTCCGGGGATTATGAGTTGAATCTTTTTGCGTAACCAGGAAACAAAGAAGGGGGGATGTTTACAGCACAAACCGCTCCTTCTCTGAATAGCAGGAAATCATTCTGGCTGATAGGATCCATTAGTGTTATTAATTAAAATATAAGAAAACAGAGAAAAGGCTGAAGTCAAAAAGGGACTTCGGCCTTTTTTCTGTCTCTGATTGTGCAATCTTTTTATCCGGAGATATTTTACAACTTTACAATTGTATGACTATAATATATAATATTGTATGATGACATATTTATAGAGAGGAAAATGAGACACTTCCATCTGCAGAAGGCCGAATATAAGGGGGGAACATGAGATGAAAGAAATTCAGAGAATATCTGTTACCAATATGATTGCAGAAAATATTCGGGAATTGATTGAAACGGGGAACTATCTTCCGGGGGAAAAATTACCGACAGAAGCCGGCTTTTGTCAGATGTGGGGGGTCAGCCGCACCAGTATCCGGGAGGCGCTCCGGATTCTTCAGGCATTGGGATATGTGGTCATCAAACCAGGAAAAGGAGCGTTTGTGGCCGAGGAGCCCTTCTCACAAAAGCAGAAAGATTGGTATGAAACAGAAAATGCGGAGTTTTCTGATTTTATGGAAGTGCGCTTTGCCATTGAGCCGCTGGCAGTGAGGCTTTCTGTGGAGCGGGCGGCGCCCAGGGAAGTAGCGGAGCTTTTTGAGGTCCACCAATCCTTTATCCGCGCAAATGAAACCCATGATCTGACGAAAATGATCATGCTGGATGAGCTTTTTCATACAAAAATTATGTCGTATACGAAAAATCCGTTGTTGATTGCAATTAATAAACAACTCTTAAACCGTTTCCGCGTGTACCGTGGGGAATCTTTCACCAACAGTTATGTTTACAATAACGCGGTGCAGCCTCATGAAAAGATCCTTCAGTGCTTTTATTTGAAGGATGCCAAAACTGCTGTTTTGGAGATGCAGCGGCATCTGGAGATTACAGACGAAGATATGAGGCGGATTCATGGGAAACAAGTCATGGATTTAAGGAAGTCTTAATGGCACGAATAACGAAAATGTCTAAAAAAATCCGGGATAAAAACAAAAAAGAAGCAAAATCTACAAAAAACTCTTGACAAATCGACGATATATGATAATATTTAAATACGACATCATACAATAGGATGTCGTAAAAATAAGAAAGGACTTGAGAATATGAATCCTGTAGTTGAAAAGTATGGAAAGATTTTATTGCCGTTGATCACTCCCTATGATGAGAACGAAGAAGTGGATTATGGGAAGTATGAAGAGCTGATCAATTATGTGATCGAGAAAGATGTATGCGACTCACTGATTGTTACGGGGACAACCGGTGAAGCCTCCCTTCTGACCTTTGAGGAGAGAGTGAAACTGCTTAAGACAGCAGTAAAGGCTGCGGCGGGAAGAAAGCCTGTGATTGCCGGAACTGGCTGCGCTTCTACAAAAGAAACGATTGCTTTGACAAAAGAAGCAGAGAAACTGGGAATCGAACTTTGCCTGGTAGTTGCTCCTTTTTATAACAAGCCGACTCAGGAAGGCCTTTACAATCATTATAAGAAGCTGGCAGAGAGCGTAAAGACAGACATCCTTCTGTACAACATTCCCATTTTTGTGGGAGTAAATCTGGATCCGGAGACTGTGGCTAAATTGGCTCCCATGAAGAATATTGTCGGAATCAAAGACGAGGCGGGGATCAATCCCACTCAGGTCACGGACTTCTTTATGGCGACAAAGGATATTGATCCTGATTTTGCCGTATACAATGGCGACGACGTCATGCTGCTTCCCACTATTGTACAGGGCGCCATGGGCATCGTAAGCGGCGGCGCTCACATTTACGGACATGAGATCCGGGCGATTTTTGAAGCTTTTGAGAAGGGGGACAATGCCAAGGCAAAAGAAATTTTTGACCGTCTGTATGAGTTCTGCAAATCTTGTGGCCAGAACGGAAGGATTCTTCCGAATTCGATTATCCGTCCGGCCATTGAGGCAGTGTCCGGCGTGAAGCTGGGGCCGGCGAGAGGTCCTCTTGCTCCGGCCACAGAAGAAGAGTTGGAAGTGACCATGGGAATTTTGAAGGCGCAGGGTAAGCTGTAGAGGATAAAAGCCGCTGCCGACAGGCACGGAGAAGGAACTGGGAGCAGCGGCTTTTCATTTTGGGCAGACGATCTGCATACAGCAGTATGGTTTGCGGGATAACTATGATAAATGGCAGTGGTGCTGGGAGGATGTCATGAAGATTACAGAAAATCCTTACGTTTCAAATGTGGCGAAGGTGATTCAGGGCTCAAAGACCAGATATTTGACGGAGCTGGCGTCGCAGTATGGGGATGCAATTTCCTTTGCAGTGGGCGAACCGGACTTTACGACTCCGGGACACATTATAGAGGCAGCGGCCAAAAAGCTCCTGGAGGGAGAGACCCATTATGCGCCCAATCCGGGAATTTACGAACTGCGGCAGGCAATTGCAGAGGAATATAACCAGAAACATCCGAAGCAGCGCCTCGGCGCGGCCAATGTGGTTGTCACCAATGGGACGCAGGAGGCAAATCTGCTTGCAATGATGGCGGTCTTAAATCCGGGGGATGAGGTGCTGGTTCCGACACCCAATTATATTTCTTACATTCCGCAGCTTTTGATGCTCCACGTAAAAGCTGTATTTGTGGAGACTTATGCTGAAAACGGATATGAGATTACGGCAGAGGCCATTGAGGGAGCCGTCACGCCAAGGACCAGGGCAGTTATGCTGAATTCCCCATGCAATCCCACGGGAACTGTTTTGAGCAGGGGAACGCTGGAAAAGGTAATCGCAGTGGCGAAAAGGCATAAGCTTGCGATTCTCAGCGATGAGACTTATTCCGAGATTGTATATGAGCCTTTTACCAGTATTTTGGATGTGATGGAATTGGACGAGAGTCTCTTTTATTGCAGCGGATTTTCAAAATCCTATGCCATGACCGGCTGGAGGCTTGGATATACCATCACGACGGAAGAGACTGCGCTGGCCATCCGTTATCTCCATGAGAACAGCACGTCCTGCAGCAACACCGCTCTGCAGTATGGGGCTTTGGAGGCAGTCAGAAACGGGGCGGAGGATGTGGAGTATATGCGCCGGAAATATGAAGACAGGCGGAATTTGATTTGTTCACTGCTTGATGAGATCAGGCCGCTGTCTTATGTTCTTCCAAAAGGGGCGTTCTATGTATGGGTGGATATCCGGAAGACGGGACTTTCTTCCATGGATTTCGCAGACCGTCTTCTGAAGGAGACACATACAGTAATTGCACCGGGAACTGCTTTTGGTGAAGCAGGGGAAGGGTTTATCCGTTTGTCTTATGCGACCAGTGAAGAGAAGATTGAAGAGGGGTTGAAACGGATTGGAAACTTCGTGAAAACTTTGAGATAGATTTGGAAACGGCAGTGAGATTATTGTAATTTTAGAAGGAGGAAGAGGCTATGAAAAAATTATTATCAGCATTACTGGCAGTCACGATGCTGTCCATGCTCTTTGCCGGCTGCGGAGGCGGCAAGGATTCTTCGGATGGGGCAGCCGCCGCGGATCAGCTCAGTACCATTTTGGAAAACGGGAAAATGGTTGCGGCCATTGAGGCGGGAAACGAGCCCTGGGCTTACGCTGATACGGATACCGGGGAGTATACAGGCTTCAGCATTGACCTGATTTCCGGATTTGCAGAAGCAATCGGCGTGGAAATCGAATTTATGCCCCTGGAATTTTCCGAGATGATTCCGGCTGTACAGGCAGGAAAAGCAGACATTGTCGCTTCCAATATCTCCAGGACGACGGCCCGGGCGGCAACTGTGCTCTTTACAGATGCCATCGGATATGATAACTGTGTTGCAGTGGTGAGGTCTGACAGTGGACTCACAAGCACCACGGAGCTGGATGTGCCGGAAATTACGATTACGGCTCCTGCAGGCAATATCTATGAAGAAATGGCTTATGAAAAATTCCCCAATGCGACAGTCAGTGCGTTGGCCTCTACCAGTGATGCCATCGCGGCTTTGAAGGCGGGACGTGCAGATGCGTATCTGACCGATACGATTCAGGCGTACAAGCTTTTGGACACTGACGATACGCTTACGATCCTTCCGGAGACCTTGGATTCTGACACGGTTGCCTATGCGCTGGATCTGGATGTCAACAGCTATACGCTGAGAGACGCATTCAACACTTACCTCAAGGTGATCAAATTGAACGGAACTTATAATGAGCTTTACAATAAGTATTTTGGTGTTGACTGGGTTCCGTTGATGGGTGAGTATGGCGCATAATTAGAATCACTCATGCTGGAATAGGGATCCCGGACCGTCGGCAGACGCTGTCCGGGACTTTTCAGAGAGTGGATGGGTTAGGAGTGTATATATGAATGCTGTGCAATTTGCCGGATGGCTTCCAAGTTTATTGGAAGGTTTAAAAATTACATTGTGCGCATCAATGATCGCAATTGTTACTTCTATTATATGGGGGTCGATCGTGGCGATTTTGGTGGCTTATGATTATAAAGTATTGACCTTCTTTATGCGTATTTACATTTCGATCTTCCGGAATACGCCGCTTCTTGTCATCATGTTTTTCTGCTTTTATGGTCTTCCTCTTGTGAATCTTGAAATGCCGGCATTGGTCTGCGGCATTCTTTCCATTACCTTAAATGAAGGGGCTTTTGTGGCAGAACTGATCCGGGGTTCCATAAAGAATGTCCCGGCAGGTGAGATTGAGGCAGCCTGCAGCCTGGGATTAAAACGGGGGAAGGTGGTCAGAAAGGTTATTTTTCCTCTGGGATTTCGCAATGCAGTCCCCATGCTTACGGGACAAGCATCTGTGATGGTAAAGGATACTTCTCTGTTTGCGCTGATCATGATCGTGGATTTGAACAGGGCGGGAAGCATCTACTATGATAAATATCTGAACAGTATTTCTATCTGGATCGTTGCGGCTATTTATATTTTGATTTTCCTGGCCTTAACGCAGGCGGGCAGGTTGATTGAAAAGAAAATGATGGTGAGGAGGTAATGCAATGTCATTGGGAAAGATGATTTCATTTATGCTTTCTGGAATCGGTATTACCTTTAAGCTGGTTCCGATCTGTATTATTACAACATTTTGTATTGGAATGATTCTGGGGATTTTCCTCTTCCGCAGATTTCCTGTCTTAAAACAAGTCCTTGGCATTTACAAAGTAGTCATGCGGGGTATTCCCGCCATGGTGGTGTTAAAGATTCTCTATTATTCTGCAGACTTTTCTTCCGCATTTCTGGCGGCGGTGGTCAGTCTCACGCTGTATCATTCCGCTTATATCGGCGAAATTATCAGGGGCTGTTTTGAATCAGTGCCTAAGGGACAGATGATGGCAGGACAGTCATTGGGATTGGGATACTGGAAGATTATGTGGAAAGTTTATATTCCCCAGATTTTGAAACCGATGATCCCGATGCTGTGTGGGCAGTACATTCTGTTGGTGAAGGACACTACCCTTGTGTATATCGTCGGTGTTCCGGATCTGATGTGGAAAGGCCGCCAGCTCATGGCCCTCACGTTTAACCCGATTACCGGATACCTTCTGATCGGTGTGTTTTATTATATCCTCTGTGCTCTGATCGAGCTGCTTGCCCGCACTGTGGAAAAGAGAATTGTAAAAAAACAGGCGACGAGGGGACTTAGCACTTATTATTGATGGATGTTGGCAGAAAAGGAGCGTGGAAATTATGGAAGACAGAAACACTTTGGTGGAGTTCAAGGATGTCTGTAAAACTTATAAAAATGGGGAGATTGTGATCCTGGATCATTTTAATTTTGATTTCCTCCAGGGGGAGACACACGTGATCTGTGGGAGAAGCGGAGCAGGAAAGAGCACGTTGATCCGCTGCATCAATTATCTGGAAAAGATCGACAGTGGGGAGATTCTGGTGGAGGGAAATACTGTGAACCGGCATACAGCCACAAGCGTCAGGAAAAGAATTGCCATGGTATTTCAGAATTTCAATCTCTTTCCCAATATGACGGCCCTGGAAAATGTGACTTTTGGACCGATCGAGTCTCTACACAAAAGTAAAAAGGAAGTGGTGGAGAGTGGGAAAATGTTTTTGGAAAAGGTTGGCCTGGCAGACAGGATGGATTCCAAGCCCAGCCAGCTTTCCGGCGGCCAGCAGCAGAGGGTTGCCATTGCCCGGGCGCTGAACATGTTTCCGGACATGATTTTGTTTGATGAGCCGACCAGTGCTCTGGACCCGGAGATGGTGGGCGAGGTGATTGACATCATGGAAGAACTGGCGGATGAAAAACGGAGCATGATTGTGGTCACCCATGAGATGGGGTTTGCAAGGGAGGCGGCCCATAGGATTTCTTTTATGGAAAACGGAACCTTCATCGAGACGGCTGATCCCAATGAGTTTTTTAATCACCCGAAGCATGAGAGCGTGGCAAGGTTTATCCGGCAGATTCAGACCGTGTAAGAGGGAACGAAAGCGCTCAGCATAAAGTGGGAAGGTTTAAAAAAGTTTTTTGCCGGCAGTTATAAACCTGCCGGCCGTTTTTTATGCACATGGCGCAAAAAGGAAAATGCTGCCAGAGCCGGATTCTTTTTATTTCAGGCATCAAAAACTTTCTTGACAGTGTGGGACAAAAACGCTAAAATAAAGTCAATTTATCTGGGAGCGCATCTGAACCGTTCGGTTACTGATTACCCTGTATGAAAAAATGGAATAATATGGCGGATTAGGATCAAAAAGGGGCGTTCAGATTGTGAAGATGGCCAGACAGAAGATGGCGCATGGGAGGGGGACAGGTTCTATGAAATTTTTCCATTTATCTGATCTGCATATTGGCTTAAAGCTTTTTGGCAGGGATTTTTTGGAGGATCAGCGGTACGTATTCCGGCAGATCGCAGAGGCGGCCCAAAAAGAGAAACCGGACGCAGTGGTTGTTGCCGGGGATATCTATGACAAGGCAGTCCCTTCCGCGGAGGCGGTGGCTCTGTTTGATTTTTTTGTGTCGGAGCTTACGGCGGCAGTTCCGAAGGCGGCCATTATGATGATCAGCGGGAACCATGACAGCGGGCCGAGGGTGAACACATTTCGGAACATTCTTTCCAGACAGAGACTTTACATGGTAGGGCTTCCTCCGATGACAAACAATGAGTACATCGAAAAAGTGACTTTGCAGGATGAATTCGGCGATGTGAACTTTTATCTGCTTCCCTTTGTCCGGCCTTCTATGGTAAAGCCGGTGATTGGCACAGATGAAGAAGGCGGCAGCCTTTCCTACGATGTAGCGCTGCGCCGTCTGATCGGACGGGAACAGATAGATGACGGCAGCCGGAATGTTCTTGTCAGCCATCAGTTTTATCTGCCGGCAGGAGTGGTCCCGGATGAGGTGGAGCGGACGGACTCAGAAATCCGTACAGTCGGGAATATTGATCAAGTATCCGCAGATGTTCTGGAGCAGTTTGATTATGCTGCTCTGGGCCATATCCATAAACCGATGACAGCGGGAAAAGAGGTGTGCTGTTACTGTGGGACGCCTTTTCCGACTTCGGTCAGCGAAGCAGGGCAGAAAAAGGGAATCATTCTGGTGGATTTAAAGAGGAAGGGGGAGGTGGAGACCACGGTCCTTCCATTGAAACCTCTTCATGAAGTGCGGGTCATTGAGGGGAGTCTGAAAGAGGTTTTGGGACAGACATGTGAGGATTATGTGACAGTGAAACTGACAGATAAAGTGGATTTGGATGTCATAGACATGCAGGACCGCCTTCAGGCGGCATTTCCGAATTTGTTGGAGATACGCAGAGATACGATCTGGAGGCCAGATTATGAAAAAAGGATTGAGGAGCAGGCAAAGCAGGATCCCTTTACCCTCTGTTGTTCTTTTTTGAAAGATCTGGATGATTCAGAAAAGGCAGTACTTGAGGATGTGATCCACACTGTCTGGGAGGTGAAGTAAATGCGGCCGTTGAAACTGACCATGCAGGCATTTGGTTCTTATGGGAAAGCATTGTCCATTGACTTCAGAAAACCGAATCAGAACTTGTTTCTGATTACCGGGGATACCGGCGCGGGGAAAACGACGATTTTTGATGCCATTGTATTTGCGCTCTATGGTGAAACCGGCTCTCTGAACAATAAGAAAGACGGGACGGAGCTGCAGAGTCAGTTTGCACCTTCCGGTACGGCGCCTTTTGTGGAACTTACTTTTTCAGAACAACGTGGCAGAGAAGAAGCGGTTTATGTAGTCCGGCGTATTCCAAGACATGTGCGTCCAAAACTCCGGGGAGAAGGGGCTGTCCCGGTCAGTGAGTCCGTATGTCTGACCATGCCGGACGGGAACGAGTATCCGGGAAGAGAAACAGACCAGAAGCTTTTGGAGCTTGTGGGACTGACAAAGGAGCAGTTCATGCAGGTGGCCATGATCGCCCAGGGAGAGTTCATGGAGCTGCTTCGGGCAAAATCGGATGATAAAAAAGAAATCTTCCGGAAACTGTTCCATACGGAATCTTATCAGAAAATCGTGGAAGAACTGAAAAGGAGGAGACAGGAGAAGCAGACAGAAATCGCCAGAATCCGGACAAGCTGCCAGACGGAGGCAGGCCATGTGATTGTTCCGGAAGCATACATCGCTTTGGAGGCTTCAGAAGAGGCCGGCATGGAGCAATTAAAACAGAGGATTTTGTCCTCGGAATATCTGTCTGTAACTGATATGGAGGCTTTTCTGGCAGAACTTGAAACGCTCTGTAAGTGGCTGGAGAAAGAAAAAGACAGGGTGGAGAAAGAGACACAAAAGATCAATGCAGATTATCTGGAAAAGCGGGATGCTGTTACAACTGCCAGGGGGCTTCTGGAGCGTTTTGAAGAATTGGAAAAGGCAGAGCGGGAACTGGCAGAGTGTGAGAAAGAAGAGCAGGAGATGGAGGAGACGGTCCGGCTGATTGAGCGGATTGAAGCAGCTTATGAGATCAGGGCGCTTTATGGGCGGTATGAAGATGCCGTCAGGATGGCGGCGGATACGGGGCAAAAGCTTGCGGAAAAGAAGGAGGCGCTGCCTGCACTGATTGCTGCCTCTGAGGAAGCTGCCGGGCTGGAGCAGAAAGCGAGAAAAGAACAGGAAGAGGAGTTTGCGGCTCATGCAAGGACGGCAGACCGGGTAAAAAAGGCTCTGGAACTTTTGGAAAAAGCAGAGAGCGCCAGGAGAAATGTGACGGAGAAGACGGGGGTATGGAAAAAGGCTGAGGAAGCGGTTTCTGATGCCAGAAAGAAGCAGGAAGCGTTTGAGGAAAGAGAAAGGGGCTGGCAGCGACAGGCAGAGGAATTTGCGGATGCAGAAATACTTCTGGAACGATGGCGGGCAAAGAGCAGGGAAGTGGACAGCATGGCAGAGGAGGCGGCTTCCCTGCAAAAAATCCGGAAAGAAATTGACAAGCAGAAGGTGAATGTCAGGGAGACACAAAAAGCATATGAAAAGGCCAGTGAATATTATGAAAGGAAAAATAAGGAGTACGAAACTCTGAGAAGAAGCTTTCTCAATGCCCAGGCCGGGCTTCTTGCAAAAGGGCTGCAGCCAGGTGAGCCTTGCCCTGTCTGTGGCTCTCTGGATCATCCGGCACCCTGCAGGCTGGAGGCGTCTCACAAGTATCTGACCAGAGAAGAACTGGAGGAATTCAACGTTGAAGTGGAGAAGCTTCGGATCAGACAGGAAGAAGCGGCGGCAGTTTCACGGTCTGCGAAAGATTTGTTTATGGAAAAGGAAAAACAGTTTGGGGAGACAAGCAGAAAGCTCCTTGAACGAATGGATGAATTCTCAGACCAGAGAAGGCAGTGTTTAAGTTCAGAAGAAGAACGGCTTGCAGAGTGGAAAGAGGCTGTCCGTCTGGAGGGGGAAAGCCTTAAGAAAAATGCGGCGATTCTCAGGGCAGTGCGGGAAAACCTTCAACATGCAGCGGAACAAATGCAATTGCTGAGAGAGATGGTTGAACAGAACAGGAAAGGCGCAGCAGAGGCGAAAACTGCTCTGGAAAAGAGCCGGGCGATTCTGGAAGAGCTGGAGGTATCTGGGGAGTATTCGACAAAAGAGGCGGCTGAAGCAGCGCTTGTGGCGGCAGAACAGCGAAAACAGGAAAAGGATGACGCATTTCATTGGGCAGAAGAGGCGGCCATGACGGCAAAGACGGCAAAAAATAATGCAGAGACTTTGATCAGGCGCTATGAAGAGGAGCTGCCGGGGCAGCAAAAAGAGAGGGAAGCGCGGCAGAGAGCCTATGAAGAACAGAGGGAGAAAGCAGAGGAGATTTTTGAGGGAGTACAGTGGCAGACATTTACAGAACACTATGAAAGAGGCAGGACCAAAGAGCTCCTGGAAAAAGTGAATGCCCACAGGACAAAGCGGGCAGCGGCGGGACGTATGGGTGAGGCGGCAAGGGAAGCGATCGGGGATAAGGCGCGGCCAAAGCCTGAGGTATTGGAAGCTGCAAGAGATGAGGCAGAACTGAGACTAAAAAGGGCACAGGGGATTCTGGAAGAGTATCAGGGACAGTATAAGACGAATTTTGCCGTGCTTGCGGCACTGCTTCCGGAAATGGAAAAGCGGGGCAGGATTCTGGAGGAATATGGCAGACTGGAAAGTCTGTATCGGCGCCTTTCCGGCAATGTGAAAAATGCCCGTATGGATATTGAAACGTTTGTCCAGCGCTACTATCTGGAGCAGATCCTATATGCGGCCAACCGGCGTTTTCTTGCAATGTCCTCAGGCCAGTTTGAGTTTCGCATATGCGATATAGAACGGGCGGGAATAGGAAAGAATAGGGGGCTTGACCTGATGGTTTATTCCGCGGTAACAGGAAAAGAGCGGGAGGTGAGGACGCTCTCTGGCGGCGAGTCTTTTATGGCGGCCCTGTCGCTGGCTCTCGGAATGGCAGACCAGATCCAGGAAAACTCTGCGGCAGTCAACCTGGATATGTTGTTTATTGACGAGGGTTTCGGTTCTCTGGATGAGCGGTCCAGAGCACAGGCGGTCCGGGTCTTAAAGCAGATGGCCGGAGGTTCCAGACTGATCGGAATTATTTCTCATGTGACAGAATTGAAGCAGGAGATCGAGGACTGGCTGCTGATCAAAAAAGATGAGAGCGGCAGCCATGCAGAGTGGAAAATCAGTTGATGAGAAAAGAGATAACCCGGAGGCTTTTTGGGGCCCTCCGGGTTATACTTTTGTCAGGTTAAATGGTTTTATTCGTGCCGCAGTGCATCGATGGGATTTAAGTTTGCGGCTTTCACCGACGGGATAATCCCGAAGATGATCCCGATCAAAGTGGAGAACACCACGGCAATGATGATAGCCGGGAGGCTGATTGCGACCGGGGCCTGGGAAATACTGGCGATGGCATAGGCCAGGCCGATGCCGCCTCCAATTCCCAGGATACCTCCCATGCCGGTCAGCACAGCAGCTTCGGTCAGAAACTGTCCGAGGATACGGGTCTTTCTGGCGCCAAGAGCTTTTTTCAGACCGATCTCTCTGGTTCGCTCAGTAACGGACACCAGCATGATATTCATAACGCCGATACCGCCCACCAGCAAGGAAATACTGGCAATCCAGATAAGCTGCTGGTTGGTGGAGGCCGAGAGCTCCTGAAGCTTGGCAGCCTGTTCCAGAAGGTCCTCTCCTTTGTACCGGATACTTTCGTCAGAAACCATCAGGTAACTGTTTAGGATATCCGCGGACTTTTCACCGGCGGCTGTCATATCATCCGTAGTGACAGCGCGGACTACCAGGTTTTGAGGCTCATCATAGCGGTACAGGATGGGCCAGACACTGTCCGGGACACAGATCATACCACTGGAGTTATTGGAGGCATACCGCTCGTAGTCTTCCAGAGAGTTGATGACAGGCTCAAAACCGGCTTTCTGGGCAGTCAGCCCGATGACGGTAAAAGGCTCTCCCTTGATCTCAATGGTCTTTCCGATGGGGTCCTCGCCCTGGAACAGATTAGAAGCTGCGATCTTATCGAGAAGCGCCACTTTTCTGCAGTCAGCGAAATCCTTTTCCGAAAAGCCGCGGCCTTTTGTGATCTGGTAACCGTAGACATTACAGTAATGATCATCAATGCCTAGGATATTTCCGCCGTTTAATGTCCTGTTGCCGTTAAACACAGCTTCATATTCATTCCTCGTGTAATAGAGGGAGGCGTCCGCCACTGCCGATAAGTTTTTGATTTCCTCCAGGACGTCGTCACTGATAACAGGAACTCCGTCAGGCGGGCTCTGGTAAGCCATTTCAAAGGGCCAGTCACCTTGATAAAGCTGAATGTTTACCGCATTGTTCCCGGCTCCCACCAAATTTTGTTTAATCTGCTCGTTGGTTCCTTTGATGGTGGACACGATGGCAATGATGGAGCCGATTCCGATGATGATGCCTAACATGGTCAGAATGGAACGGAGCTTATGGGCCCAGATTCCCTGAAAGGATAATCGTATATTTTCCAGCATGAGTCCACCTCCTAATATCCGTAGTTATAGAGCGTGTCTACAGGTTCCGTCTTCGCGCCTTCTTTCACGTCTCTGCCGTAGGGGAAGGCGATTTCATCCTCCATTTCCAGGCCGGAGGTGATTTCCAGACTTCCGTAAACGATTTTGCCTACCTCCACATACTGTTTGGTCAGTTGGTCCTCCTCGCCTTTTTTGTAAACATAATAGCGAGAGCCCTCCTCTCTGACAAAAGCCTGAGAAAGATAAATGGCATTTGGATCATAAGAAGAGGAATTGAGCCCTTCTACAGACAGATCCACCCCCTCACCGTTGGAGAGTTCTGCATCCCCCCGAATTACGGCAGTAAAAGGATAGTAGGACATATTGGGGTTGCCGCCGTAATAATTGCCAGAAGAGGGAGAATTGCTGATGCTTGTGATCTCAGCCTCATAAGTCATTCCTGTGTTCCAGGAGTTTACAGTGACAGCCATGCCCTTTTCGATTTTTCCAAGAGCGGTTTCCGCCACAGAACCAGTGATGTAAAAGCCTTCCTCTCCGGTAACGCGGATCAAAGGGGAACCCTCCAGTTTGGCAGTGTCCTCGTCCAATACGGATTTTACAGTGCCGTTGACGGTGCTTTCGATCACGCCGTCATCCACCTGTCGTCTAAGCTGTTTTAGTTCCAGCTCGGCAGTCCGTCTGTTCAGTTCAAGGTTCTTTAAGGTTTCTTCTTTTTCCTTGATCTGGGAGGCCAGTTCTTCCTTGGTGGGGCCAGAGGGGATTTCCATGCCAGGCCCCTCGACCCAGGGCTCATCCATACCAGGGTCATCGGGATTTTCCACTTCCGCACCGTTTAGAATCCAGGAGTGCAGGATGTAACCGGGAAGCTCAGGGGCATCTACCACGTCGAACTGATATACAATCTGGCCATCAAGGGCGGCCTGCAGAAAACTCCGCTCCACAGTCACATCTGGAGTGCAGAAAATCCGGTAAGGATTTTCCTTTGTGCCGTCGCCGGCGGGAATTCCCGGAGCCTCTTCCAGATTATAAGGGATAGTATTTTCGTCTACGGTGCGATAAACGGTTTCTTTCCGGAGTTCTTCCGGGATTGCTGTGCCAGCCGTATTGTCAAAGAATTCTGCAACGTAGTCCCAGTCTACCTGGAAGCTGCTGACGATGGCAGTGGGATGGGCTGGGTCGTCGACAGTGTCAAAGATAGAGCAGTGGTGGTTCTTAAAGCACACTGCCAGATATTCGCGGCTGACTGTGACCGGCTTCCCATCCGTCGGATAAATATAATAGCGGAAAGGGTTTTCCTTTGATCCGTCCCCTTTATAGGGCTCAGAGAGCTCCGTGATTTCCGTATAGACCTTCCCTTCCAGCTCCTGGTCTCCAGAAACAGGGGGAGTGTCAGGGGTGGGAGACTCATCGGGGCTTTCCGCAGGCGTAGTGTCCACCGAACTTGTAGTAGTCTCGGTCTCTTCAGGAGTCTCGGTTTCTCCAGGAGTTTCGGTCTCTCCAGGAGTCTCAGTCTCTCCGGGAGTCTCCAAACCGTCGGTGGCCTGTGTGTCACTGGTGGCCAGGCCCATTCCGGCCAGGGCATTGGGAGAGACAGCGGCCACTGGTTTTGTCTTTTTCAGCTGGTTAAGTTCAGCCTGGACATTCTGGATATTTAAGCCGATGCCCTCGACTTCCATCTCTTTCATCTCCAGCTCCAGGGAGGCCAAGGTAATGTCATAGGCGATCAGTGGATCCCCCACTCTGACCACGTCCCCCTCTTTTACATAAATGTCCGTGATGACCAGGCTCTCATTATAGGCGATTTCCTGGTTCAAATTGGTGGTCACATTGCCATAGGGGGCAATGTCAGAACCGTTGTCCCAGTAGCCGCCGTTGTTCATATTGCTGACAGGGGCCACCTTTACCGGCTTTCCGCTGTTTTTAACTGCAAAAGAGATTCCGCCGACGGCCAGGGCGATCACGAGAACCACCGATACCAGGACGATGATCAGTTTCTTTTTTGAGGACTTCATACAAGCACCTCCCTTTCAGCGCTGCTTAAAATGCCGTCGCGGATCAGTACGGTGCGTCCCGCGTGGGCGGCGATCTCCGCATCGTGGGTAATCATAACTACTGTCATTCCCTCTTCATTTAACTGCTTAAAAAGCTCCATAACCTGAAGACCTGAGGCCGAATCCAGGGCGCCGGTGGGTTCGTCGGCAAGCAGAATGTCCGGTTCCCCCACAATGGCGCGGGCGATGGCGACTCTCTGTTTCTGGCCGCCGGAGAGCTGGGTGGGTTTAAAATTCATGCGCTCCTCAAGGCCAACCTTCTTTAAAGCCTGGGCGGCCCGTTCCCTCCGCTCTTTTCGGGAAATTCCTGCATAGAGTAAGGGAAGAGCCACGTTGTCCAGGGCGCTCTGCCTGGGCAGCAGGTTGAAGCTCTGGAATACGAAGCCGATGGAACGGTTCCGCACTCTGGACATCTCTTTGTCTTTGTGATGGAGCAGGTCGTTTCCGTTCAGCTTATAAGTACCGGAGGTGGGAACATCCAGACAACCGATGATGTTCATTAACGTGGTCTTTCCGGAACCGGAGGGCCCCATGATAGCCACGTATTCCCCTTTTTCCACATGGAGCGTCACGTCCTTTAAAACGGGGACGGTCAGCTTTCCCTGGAGATAATCTTTAAAAATATGGTCAAGTTCAAGGATCATGGCGCAGCCTCCGTTTCCGGCAGAACCTCTCCTTCTGTGGGGGAGTTGTCGTCCAGAGGAACGCTGTCATCTGCAGGAGTATTGCCTTCTGGAAGCATGCCGTCATCTCCGCCGTCGGGAGAGATGATCTCTTCATTGCCTTCCGGACCCATGCCCTCTTCTCCTTCCGCAGGAAGCATATCCACATCCCCGCCGGTCATGCCGCCTGAGACACCGCCGATATTTTTCTGGACGGGAGCGCCCTTTTTGCAGTCGTCGCTGGGCCATACGATATAGTCAGAAGCTTTTAAACCGTCTAAGATCTCCCAGGTGTCCATTTCTTCGTCATAGCCGCCCAGAGTCACTGCCCTCTTCTCCAGCTTATCGCCGTCGCCGGCCGCCCATACATAAGGGTCGCCGTCGCCCTGAACGATGTAGGGAGACATTAACCACATGCCGTCCTTTTTCTCCTGGCCCAGATCTGGCTCCAGGTAGACATGCTGTCCCAACATCAGGCCGTCGCTGGAATCCAGAGTGACATAGAAAGGATATTTAGAAGCCTGGGCGCTGACATCGGAGCTCTCCATCATATAGCCGCTGTTATTGGAAATGGGCTTTTCCGTATCAATGCTGTCCACTACGCCGGCCCAGGTGATGGATTCATCCACTCTGGAATGGACCGTAATCGGCATGCCGGGAAAGAGATTCTGCATATTCTGTTCGCTGATGGTTCCCTTGACCCGATATTTTCCCACTCCGAGAATACTCATGAAAGGCTGCATTTCTCCTGAATAATTGTCATAGGTGGGATTTTCATTGATCTCCTGGACAATGCCCGCGATGGTAGAAGTCACCACGGAAGATTCCATGGACTTTTTCAGCCGGTCGATTTCCAGCTCTTTTACTTTATAATTGTACTCTTCCTGCTTGACGTTCATCTGTGCTTCCTGGATCTGAGTCGTGTAGGAAAGCTGCTCGCTGGCCGCGGCCTTTTTTTTCGCTTTTGTGAGCTCGTCGATCTGGGCGTTGATGGTATCAATGCTGTTGGAAATTTTCTCCAGCTCCAGATTTGCCTGCTCCAGCTTCAGATTCATATCTTCAGTGTCGTATTCGAAAAGAGGGGTGCCGATCTCCACGGACTGCCCTTTTTCCACCAGGATATCCTTTACAGTCTGGTCAGATTCCAACTGAATCTTCAGCGTGTTCTGTGCCTCGACTACGCCGGAAAAGCGATTCTGGGCTCCAAGCCCCACGCCGGTCAGAAGGCCGACAGAATCGGCATAAAGCGTGATTTCTTCGCCGCTTTCAGAACCATTGTCCGACGAAGAGAACTTCCAGATGGCTATGCCGGCAATGGCCGCCACCAGGATAACACAAATGGCGGCAATGATTTTTTTCTTCATAGGTACCCTCCAATTCGTTTGACATTACCTACATTTTAACAGATAATAAGTAAGATATAAACAAGGAAATTCTTAAGAATTCTTAATGAAATTGTAACGTTTGTGAAGCCGGAATAAATTATGATAATTTTTTAGCAAAAAATGATCTGTACAGGGCAGCAGGAGATTGCCATCGGCGAAAAAAAATGTTATGATAGAACTAACTATCAGAGAACGGAGGGGATACCCATGGAAGAGCGTGTGGAAACAATGGATGATTACAAGAAGGAGCTGGATGCCTCTTTTAAAAAAGCAGAAGAAGGCGATGTCCTGACGGGAACGGTGATCGGAGTGGAAGATGATGAGATCACGGTGGATTTACAGTCTTACTCAGAAGGCATTATCAAAAAAGAGCATTTCAGCAACAACCCGGACTGTGTATTAAAGGATGAGGTCCAGAAAGGTGATGAGATTACGGCCAAGGTCATCAAGGCAGATGACGGCCAGGGACATGTGCTTTTGTCGAAAAAAGAGGCCAATGATATGGCGGCATGGGACAGGATGGAGAAATGCCTGGAGGATAAGAGCGCCATTCAGGTAAAGGTGGATGGGATTGTAAAGGGCGGCGCAGTCGCTTATGTGGATGGACTGCGCGGTTTTATTCCAGCCTCCAAGCTGGATATTTCCTATGTGGAGAATCTGGAGGAATGGCTTGGAAAAGAGCTTTCCGTGCAGGCTGTCACCGTGGATAGGGAAGCTAAGAAGCTGGTCCTTTCCGCAAGAGATCTGGCTTATGCGAAACGCCAGGAGGAGCGGAAGAAAAAGATCGCGGCCTGCGAGGTGGGCGCTGTCTCAGAGGGCGTGGTGGAGACCATTCAGAGTTATGGGGCTTTTGTGAGGCTGGACAACGGTGTGACCGGACTGCTCCATGTGTCTCAGATCAGCGACAAACGGATTAAGACGCCGGCGGCAGTTTTGAGTGAAGGCCAGAAGGTCACAGTGAAGATTACCGCTGTAAAGGACGGTCGTGTGAGCCTCAGCATGAAGGCGCTTCACGATGTGAGTGAGCCGGAGGATACCGGAAGCCACGGAGATTACGTGGAAGAGGGAAGAGCTTTTACAAGTCTGGGTTCTCTGCTTAAGGGGATTAAGCTGGATTAGATCAAAGGTCTGGGGGAAGCTTTCATGGAGATACCACATTTACCGGAGGAGTATGACCAGCTGGACCAGTGGAAGACGCTGATGCTTCTTTATAATGCAGCGCTCCAGGAGGTTCAGGCAAGAGTCAATGTGCTGAACGATGAGTTTCATCATATCAATGATTACAACCCGATCGAGCATGTGAAGGCCAGGATCAAATCGCCGGAGAGTATTGTAAAAAAGCTGAAACGACTGGGCTGTGAAGCGACCATAGACAATATGTACCGGGAGCTTCATGATATTGCAGGTATTCGTATCATCTGTTCGTTTACGTCGGATATTTATTATCTTGCAGAAGCGATTGCCAGGCAGGACGACATGCAGGTGGAGATGGTAAAGGATTATATCGCCCATCCTAAACCCAATGGCTACCGCAGTTATCACATGGTAGTGGTGGTGCCCATTTATCTGTCCAGCGGCCGGGTGCAGATGCGGGTGGAGATTCAGATCCGGACCATTGCCATGGATTTCTGGGCCAGCCTGGAGCATAAGATTCATTACAAATTTGAGGGGGCGGCTCCGGCGCATATGCAGGAGAGCCTGAAAGAGTGCGCCGACATGGCAGCTCTCCTGGACGAGCAGATGCTGGCGCTTAATGAGTCTTTGCAGAAAGCGGGAGAGGAGACGGAAAAATGAACGGATTGAACGTGTGGATCGCAGGAGCGGACGGACAGCTGGGCTGTGCGGTTCGTGAGACTTTAAGTGGGAACAGGGCTGTCCGGGTTCTGACTTCAGATTTGGACGTGGATGTGACCTGTCTGGAAGCGGTGGAAGCTTTTGCAGGTGAGAACAGTCCAGACGTGATCATTAACTGTGCCGGGATGACAGACCTGGCCAAATGTGAACGAAACGAAGAAAAAGCCTACCGGGTCAATGCTCTGGGGGCGAGGAATCTTGCCATTGCCGCCAGAAAGGCTTCGGCGAAGCTGATTCATCTTTCTACGGACGATGTGTTTGACGGTACGGCGAAGCGGCCGTTGACAGAGTTTGATCAGGTGAACCCTCTTACGGTGTATGGAAAGTCCAAGCTGGCCGGGGAGAATTTTGTCCGGGAGCTGGCGTCTAGGCATATGATTGTCAGAAGCTCCTGGATTTACGGAAAAACAAAAAATAATTTTGTCAGTTATATTTTAGAAGGACTTTTGATGGAAGATACCATTTATGTGGCGGTGGATCAGATCAGTACACCCACCAGCGCCATTGAGCTGGCGAAATTCGTTGTGAAACTGATAGATTCGGAGGAGTACGGTATTTATCACGCCTCCTGTGAGGGAATGTGCAGCAGGTACGAGTTTGCGAAAGAGATTGTCAGGCTTTCTGGCAAAAAAGTGAATATTGAACCTCATGCGGCGGGAGAAAACCCTTCGGTGGTCAATCGTCCCAGGTACACCCTTCTGGATAATTTTATGCTGAAAGTTTCCGGTATCTATCAGATGCCAGACTGGAAGGAGGCCCTGGCGGCCTTTATGGCAGAAAGGACATCCGGATAGTAAAAATGCCTATGCCGGGCGGCGCTGGCACTGGTGATTTTTGTATACCCGGACAAAGGGAAAGCAGAGAAAAAGGGATCACTTAACAATCTATGGTTTAAGTGATTCTTTTTTTATATTCTTTTGTGGAATTCGCCCTAAAATATGTTTTTTTTTGAATACAGTTTAGGTGTTGACAGATGGCGGATTCTGCGAAATAATGAGGACAGACGGTGACGCTACATGGGGGTGTAGAGGATACCTGATACTACTAAATTCCTTAAAGGAGGATTTTGTTATGGGAAATTATAATCCTTATGACAACGTGCTGGCAGTTGTAGAAAACGCAGCAAAGGTACTGGGATACGATGAGGCTGATTACGAGGCGCTTAAATATCCTGAGAGAGAATTGAAGGTTGCCATTCCGGTACAGATGGATGACGGAAAAGTAAAGGTGTTTGAGGGCTTCCGCGTACAGCATTCTACCAGCCGCGGACCGGCTAAGGGCGGTGTGCGTTTCCATCCCAATGTAAACCAGGACGAAGTCAAGGCTCTGGCTGCATGGATGACCTTTAAGTGTGCTGTGGTCAACATCCCTTACGGCGGCGCCAAGGGCGGCGTAATCTGTGATCCTACCACCTTATCCGAAGGTGAAATGAGAAGAATTACCAGAAGATTTACTGCCATGATCGCTCCCATCATCGGGCCGGAGCAGGATGTTCCCGCTCCCGACGTAGGAACCAATGCCAAGGTTATGGGCTGGATGATGGATACATACAGCATGTTAAAGGGTCACTGTGTACCGGGTGTTGTTACCGGAAAGCCCATTGAGATCGGCGGGGCTCTGGGACGTAACGAGGCCACTGGCCGCGGCGTTATGATTACCACGAAGAATACTCTTGCAAAACTTGGCATGGAGATGGCCGGAACTCCTGTTGTAGTACAGGGTATGGGTAACGTAGGAAGTATTTCTGCCAAACTGCTTCACGCAGAAGGCATGAAGGTGATTGGTGTCAGCGATGTATCCGGCGGCATCACCTGCAAGGATGGTCTGGATATTCCCGGAATCCTGGAATTCCTGAAAACACCCAGAGCGCTTCTGAAAGATTATAACGCTCCCGGGGTAGAGCATATCAGCAACGACGAGCTTTTGACTCTGGAGACGACGGTTTTAGTGCCTGCAGCTTTGGAGAATCAGATCCACAAAGACAATGCAGATAAGATCAACTGCAAGGTTATCATCGAGGCAGCCAACGGTCCTACTACTGTGGAGGCTGACGAGATTCTCAAGAAGAGAGGAATCCTCCTGATTCCTGACATTCTGGCGAATGCCGGCGGCGTGGTTGTATCCTATTTCGAGTGGGTACAGAACATTCAGTCCATGTACTGGACCGAGGAAGACGTCAACAAGAGGCTGAAAGAGATCATGGATCGTGCTTTCGAGTCTGTATGGGATATCGCAAAGGAAAAAGGCGTGGAGCCCAGAATCGGCGCTTACCTGATTGCCATTAAGAGAACTGTAGATGCCAAGAAGCTGAGAGGTATCTGGCCGTAAGCTTTTGACAGCTATGCTTTAATTCATATTGAAACGAGAAAAATCGGCTCTTTTCGATTCGGCATTGTTCGAATGGGAGGAGCCGTTTTTTCTCATATTTGTCACAGGAGATCCGCGGTAATGATTTTGGTGGAAGTATCCCATTTTTCGGCGGTATTTTCCGGGAGGCGGTCCGTGATCAGGTAATCAATCTCTCCGGAGAAATTCGCAAATTTTGCCATGTAAGAGTCGCCGAACTTGGTGTGGTCAGCCAGGATAAAGGTGAGCCTGGAGGCCAGACGCATACTCTTTTTTAAGGAAGAATCCAGGAAATTGGGGACAGAGTAACCATAAGAGGGTTCGATGCCGTTGGCGCCTAGGAAACACTTGTCCACTCGGATGCCAGAAAGCATCTGTTCTGCGATGGTTCCGGCGGCATAATTCATACCGGAGAATAATTCTCCGCCGGTGTGGATTACCCGGATGGAGCTGGTGGTGAACAGGGACACCAGATGGAAAGAATTTGTAATAATGGAAATGTCTTTAAAAGAGCTTTTAAGAAGTAGTTTTCCAAGCTCCAGACCTGTGGTAGAGCCGTCAAAAAGCAGAGAGTCTCCGCTTTGGATATATTCGAGGGCTTTGGCCGCGATCCGTTTTTTTTCTTCGATGCACAGGATGGACAGCTCAGAATAGTTGAAGTCCCGGTTTGCTTTTTTGGCCAGGACAGCGCCCCCGTGGATGCGGCGGATTTTGCCCTGACTTTGAAGAATATCCAAATCTCGGCGGATGGTGGCCTCCGTGGCATGAAATTGTCTGCTCAATTCTGCAACTTTTATAATGTGCTCTTTTTTGAGCAGTTCCAGGATCTGTTCTTTTCGTTCTTCTGCAAGCATGTGTTTCCTCCCTGCAATATAGATACTTTTCTATAATTTTCGGTTAAAAACGATTTCCCTTCCAGTTTAGCGGATAACAATAAAAATAGCAACAAAAAAAGAAAATTATCCATTGACATTCCATACAACGAATTCTATAATGAATAAAAACAATAATAAAAGATAAATAACAAATAAAAACAAAAATTTAAAGAAAACAGGGAGGACAGACATGGCACTCGAAAAAGTGAGCAGCATCTTAAAAATGGCCGATGAGGCAAATACTTCTGTAATTGCATTTAACTGTAATGATTACACCATGGCCTATTCAGTGGCTCAGGTGGCAGAAGAATTGCAGAAACCAGTGATCATCATGCTGTATCCGGCGGACAGCTTTCAGAAAAATTGCTGCAATTTAAGCGGGTTTGCGGCGACTGTGCTGGAGCTGGCCAAGAAGGTGAACGTTCCCATTGGCCTTCATCTGGACCACTGCAGTGATTTTGCTTATATTTTGAACGCGATCAGGAGCGGTTTCACTTCTGTAATGTATGACGGCTCCATGCTTCCCGTGGAGGAAAATATAGTCAACACGAAGCGGGTGGTGGAGGCGGCCCATGCCCTTGGGGCAGATGTGGAGGCAGAACTTGGACATGTGGGGTTCGCGGCCCAGTCCGACCAGCATAAACTGGATATGTATACCAGGCCGGAGGTGGCGGCGAAATTCTGTGAGGAGACGGAAGTGGATTCTGTGGCCGTGGCTATCGGAAGCGCACACGGCGTCTATCTGGAAACCCCGAAACTGGATCTTTCCCGCCTGGACGAGATCAATGCAGCTACAAAGACGCCTCTGGTGCTCCACGGGGGCAGCGGGATTCCCGATGACCAGTTGGAACAGGCGTTTAAGCGGGGGATCAATAAATTCAATGTGGGGACAGAATATTTTCAGCTTTACTATGACAGCATTCGGGAATTCTGTGACCAGAACGGAGATAAGGGAAACGTTCTGGATCTTCCCCTGTTCGTTCAGGAAAAACTGAAAGCGTATCTGCGGGTGAAAATGCAGATTTCCAGATTGTGATAACATAACTTGGGATCAGAAAGGGAATGGTTTCTTTTTCATTGATACCTCCTGTCTTTTCTGTTATGATGGATAACAAGAAGGCAGGAGGTTTTGTCATGGAAGAACAAAAAAGCAGAGAAAAATCTGAAAAAAAGAAATTGTGGAGACGGATTGGAATTGGTGTCCTGAGTCTGTTCCTTTTCCTGATCCTTTTGGTGGGCGGCTACGTGATCTATATGCAGGTCCAGTATTACCGGATTGAGGATAACCAAGTGATTGTTACGGAAAATAACAAAGAGGAGCTTATAAAGTCCGGCACGCCCTATACACTTATGACCTATAATATCGGTTTTGGCGCCTACTCTGATGATTATACATTTTTCATGGATACGGGAGAGATGAAGGACGGAAGAAAGACGGCGGGAGCCTCGGCCCGTGCAAAGTCCAAAGAGGAGGCGCTTGCCAACACAGAGGGGAGTATCGGGCTTCTCAAAGAGGAGGCCCCGGATTTTATTTTTGTGCAGGAGGCGGATGAGAAGGCAACAAGGAGCTACGGAATCAATCAGGTGGAACTTTTGAAAGAGGCATTTTCTGAATATGCCTCAGCGTTTGCCTGTAATTTTCACAGCGCCTATCTGTTTTATCCCTTCCATGAGCCCCACGGCTCTGTCCAGGCGGGAATGCTTACCTTTGGGAAATACAGAATTTCAGAAAGTATCCGCAGGCAGTTTCCGGTGGATAACTCGTTTATCACCAAGTTTACGGACCTGGACCGGTGTTTTATGGTGAGCCGTGTCCCGATGGAAAATGGAAAGGAGCTGCTTCTGGTCAACGTGCATCTGAGCGCTTACGACGAGGGGGGGAAGATTCGGGCAAAGCAGCTTGCACTTTTGAACCAGGTGCTCACGGAGGAAAAAGAAAAGGGGAATTATGTCATTGTGGGCGGGGATTTTAACCACGATATCGCAGGTTCCATTGAAAGCTTCCCCACAGAACAGAAAATACCCGGCTGGGTATTTGAACTTAAGGATTCCCAGCTGGCAGAAGGGTATCATTTTGTAAGAGCGGAGAATGCGGGGGAGACACCTACCTGCAGAGGAGCAGATATTCCCTATGAGAAAGGCATCACCTATACAGTCATTGTGGACGGATTTATCGTGTCCGACGGTATTAAAGTTCGGGCAGAAAATCTGGACGGGGAATTTCGCTATTCGGATCATAACCCGGTGAAACTGACTTTTGAGTTACCATAAGGCAGGCTCCTTCACTCATTTTCCCCAAGAAAAAGAGAGGCGTTTTCTCTTGACACATACATTTAAATTTCGCACAATAGAAAGAAAAATCACAGGAGGCCATTATGTTACGTCTTGCAACAATCGGAAGCGGAAGCATTGTAGAATTGTTTTTAGATGCAGTAAAGAAAACGGAGGGGATCAGCCTGATGGCGGTTTATTCCCGGACGCAGGAGAGGGCAGAAGAATTTGGAAAAAAGCATGGGGCGGCGAAATGGTTCTCCGATGTGGATGCCATGCTTACAGACCGAGAGATTGACTGTGTTTATGTGGCCTCTCCCAACAGTCTGCATTACAGCTATGCCAAAAAGGCTCTATCTGCGGGAAAGCATGTGATCTGTGAGAAACCTTTTGTGGGAAACCGGAACGAGGCGGAGGAGCTTTTTGCCATTGCAGAGGAAAAGAATCTATATTTAATGGAAGCGATCACAGTGCTCCATATGCCGAATTTTAAATGTGTGCGGGAATGGCTTTCGCAGATTGGGGCGGTTCATTTGGCGAATTTTAATTACAGCCAGTATTCTAGCCGGTATGATGCCTATATGGAGGGAAGGATTACCAATGTGTTTGATCCGGAATTTGCCGGCGGAGCCTTGATGGACATTAACGTATACAATCTTCATGCGGCGGCAGGACTGTTCGGAGCACCGAAAAAGGCTCATTATTTTGCAAACAGAGGTTTTAACGGAATAGACTGTTCCGGGACGGCAGTGCTTTCTTATGGCGGTTTTGTCTGTACCTGTATGGGAGCCAAAGATTGTGACGGAGACAACCGGGCGGTGATTGAGGGGGAAAAAGGTTATATTGTGGTGAAAGAGGGAGGTAATCTCTGGGGAAGCGCAGAATTATTTCTGCGAAACGGAGAGCGGAGGACCGTGGAATATGATCTTAGCACCAATCGGATGGTCTTTGAGACAGCAGATTTTGTACGGGCCGTGGAAGGGGAGGACAGAGAAGGCTTTCTTTCCTGGAAGAAAGAAAGCCTTCTTGTGATGGAGATTTTAGATCAGCTTCGCGGTTACTCTCTCCCGTCCCAGCAATAGGTGCAGAGCTTGCTTTCAGGGAGACCGACAGCTTCGATCATATCGTCTAACCGATGGTAACGCAGAGAAGTGAAATCCAGCCGCTCACAGATACGTTTTACCATATCCTGATATTCCGCTGTTTCTGGATTGACATAAGCGTTAAGCCTGGCGAATTTGTCATTGCCCTCCATTTCCCTTATGACTTGTCTGCCAATCAGATCCATTTCGGAGGAGGAGCGGGAAAAGTTCAGGTATTTACAGCCAAAAAGCAAAGGCGGACAAGCTGGCCGGATGTGGACTTCTTTTGCACCGCTCTGATATAGAAACTGGGTGGTCTCCCGCATCTGGGTGCCCCGGACAATAGAGTCATCAATGAGCATGAGACGTTTCCCGTGTATCAGGTCGTGGACGGGAATCAGTTTCATCTTTGCGATCAGATTCCGCTGTGTCTGAATGGTGGGCATAAAAGAGCGAGGCCAGGTAGGCGTATATTTAATGAAGGGACGGGAAAAGGGAATGCCTGATTCGTTGGCATAGCCGACCGCATGGGCAGTTCCCGAGTCCGGCACACCGGCGACCGTATCAGGCCGCACATGATCCCGCTTGGCAAGCTTTGCGCCGCATTCATAGCGCATCTTTTCTACGTTGATGCCCTCATAGGACGAGGAGGGATATCCATAGTAGATCCAGAGAAAAGTACAGATCTTCATATCGGTTCCTGGCTGTACCAAGGTTTTTACTCCTTCCGGAGTGATGACAGCGATCTCGCCAGGCCCAAGTTCTTTGTAATCGCTATAACCCAGATTCAGGTAGGCGAAGCTCTCGAAAGCGGCACAGTAGGCATCATCTTTTTTGCCGATGGCGACAGGCGTCCTGCCCAGACGGTCTCTGGCGGCGTAGATTCCCATGGGTGTCATAATCAGCATAGTCAGGGAACCGTCGATCAGCTCCTGGGCATACTGGATTCCTTCGATAAAATTTTCTTTCTGATTAATAATGGTTGCTACCAGTTCTGTAGCGTTGATGAGACCGCCGCTCATCTCGAAAAAATGGGAGTGGGAAGACTGCAGAAGCTTATCTGCGATGGCGTCTGCGTTGTTGATTTTTCCAACAGTAGTGATTGCATAAGTTCCGTGATGGGAACGGATCAAAAGTGGCTGCGGTTCAAAATCAGAAATACAGCCGATGCCCAAATTTCCTTTCATAGAATTGGCATCCCGGTCAAATTTTGTACGGAACGGGGAGTTTTCGATGTTGTGAATGGCCCGGTCAAAGCCCTTTTCTCTATCATAGGTAACCATACCGGCGCGCCTCGTTCCCAGATGAGAATGATAATCAGTACCGAAAAACAGATCGAAAACACAGTCGTTTTTGGAAGCGACTCCAAAGAAACCACCCATAATGTATTATCCTCCGTAAGAGTGTGTCTGGTGATACGAATATTGTGACAGTAACAGTATACAGAAAACGTCAGGAAACTGCAAGGGAAAACAGGATTTGAGTTTCTGCATTTTGCATTCTAACAGGAAGAAAACCGGTTTTTTTCTAGGCCAGAAGCGATTTTCTTTCCACATTCTTTGTTGAGACCTCAATATGGAAACTCAAGAAATTATGGGGGAATTTAGATTTTGCAAAAATTTTCAAATTTCCCATTGACAGGAAGGTTAGTTGGTGTTAGAATATCACTTGCGCGTGTGAAAAGCGGCAGTATCAAAGAAGCTTTTTGAGTGAGAAATAAAAAAATATAAATTTCCTCTTGACAAACCCTTTCTCGTGTGGTAAAATGCTTGAGCACACTTTGGGAGAGGTATCGAAGTGGTCATAACGAGGCGGTCTTGAAAACCGTTTGTCCGCAAGGGCGAGTGGGTTCGAATCCCACCCTCTCCGCGCAAAAGCAGTTTGATGAAGACGAGCTATAATAAATAATGAATAGAAGTGTTGCGGTTTAGGCATACTGTGGAGAAGTACCCAAGTTTGGCTGAAGGGGCTCCCCTGGAAAGGGAGTAGGTCGTTAATAGCGGCGCAAGGGTTCGAATCCCTTCTTCTCCGTTTGGCTCAGGAAAAACAAAGAGCCATAGAACCTTGACAACTGAACAGTATATTCCAACCCCTGAAGCTTCTTTAAAGAAGAAGTTTCAGAGAACCGGCCTGAAGCAGTTTAGAGACTGAAGAGGGCCAACCTAACAACAGTAAACGGGATAGAAAAA